>JBDRUL010000001.1:0-24962 GCA_039801305.1 Caldifarciminota bacterium
GATCTGGAACCTGTTATTCCCGCCCGTACTCCAGAAGGGCACACTGTCGCATTTAACGATGAAACTGTCATTATCCGCGCTGCGCCAGTACCAGAGTGAAGCGTTGTTCGTCGGCTCGAAGATCAGATCAGAGAGCATTGCCGCCAGAGTATTGTTAGACCGCGCTGGCGACGGAATCCGCTGAAAGGGCGAAGCGTTCATCTTGTTATCGTGGAAAGAGATATACCCGTTTGAGCCGATGTATATCTGATTCACCTTATACCAGTAGTACGGGAAATCGAACCCCAGCGCAAACGGACCAACGATATTATCGTCGCCCATCATACTAGTGATCTCGGTTCCGATGCCCTTGATCTCGATCCAATTGTAGGTCGGTGCGCCCGGACAGACAGTATCCGAATCCAGATACCGATATCCGAAGGAATCCGGGCCACCCCCGCCCCAGGCCGGAGCCGGCGAGACACTGCCCACCGGACTCAACGCCACAAGCATCGTCGTGATTACAGCTACAGCCATCATGCCTCCTTGCGACTGGTGAACAGTGACCGGTGACTATTCACTGTTCACCACTCTCTTGTTCTCTACCAACTACTCACCGTTCACCAATATAACCTTACCCGCTTCGCAGTCAAGCCGTCTCAACGCTACTTTTCTCCTTCCCACTCCTGAACGCGCCTCTGCCATACCACTGACGAATCCACCTCACCGACGAGCCGGTAAAGCCGGCTGAGATTGTATGCGATACTCAGGTTTGCCGGATCCATATCTGCTGCCTGTCGCAAAGCCTCGATCGCTCCCTGCTTATCACCCAGCCGGTATAGTCCGATCCCCAGATTCGCGTACGCCGGAGCAAAATCCGGACGACGCTGCACCACTGCCCTATATATCGCAACCGCCTGCTCCGGTTCATTCCTCGCTAACAATAACGCGCCCAGATTCAGGCTTGTCGATACCAACTCAGAATCAAGTGCCAACGCCCGGCGGTAAGCCGCCTCTGCTCCTAGGCTATCCCCAGACCTCACCAGTGCAGTACCAAGATTATGAAAACCCTGAGCATAACCCGGCGCATCTACCGTCATTCGGGAAAACAGCGTCACCTCATCCCGCCACCAGCTGATCCGCCACCACAACGACGGCACCATCACGACGAACCAGACCACTGCAATGCCTGCCACAACCACCGTTCTCCTCCGGCTGGTGGCGAACCTGAGCCCGGCAAGCACGAGCAGCGCAACCCACCCCATACCCGGTACATAGAAGAACCTTCCCACTGGTCCAAATTGCATAACCCCCGCAAACGGCAGGAGAAAGAGTACGCTCCAACCCCACATCAGCAGCCACTTTGCCCTCCAATCCGGATCGGTGCGCCACACAAATGCAACTGGCAGCGCCAGCACAACCAGACCCAGCAGTAACCAAGGAGTAAACCTTGCCAGTACGCCAGGACTCCAGAAGAAAAGAGCGCCTACCGGCAGAACAAACTGCGCGAGCAGATATCCGGAACTGTTCAGCGACAGCACAACAAAGTCGCCCGCTTCTGGCAGCTCCATTCTAAACACACTGCCAAGCACCATGATCCGGCAAGCAAGATATATGCCACAAACCAGAAGCAGCCCAACCACCAAGAGCCAGCTTCGCCGCAACAGTCGATGCGCTGCCAGCCATAAGACCACCAGCACCGGCAGCAACAGCGAATTCTCCTTCGCACCCGTGGCGATTGCAAATCCACCGAGAATCAACCAGTCATGCCTCCCGTAAGGCTGCGAAACCTGAACCCGACCGGAACACCGGTAAGATGAGACTACATGCTGCAACATGCCGTTCAGCGCAAGAACTAACCCTAACCCAGCAAGGAGATCTGTCCTGCCGCTGACATATGCCACGCTATCTGCTGTCAGACGGTGAGTGCCAAGATCGAAGGCTCCAAGCGCCGCGGCAGGTGACGACCTGCCGAGTAGAACCAGCGCCCGATAGAATAGGAATATAACAACGGCGTGCAGGACGACGTTGGTAAGATGAAAATACCAAGTTTTGCCGCCACCGATGACCCGATCGATCGCCATCATAAGTGTAACAAACGGACGGTAGTACTGGTCTGTACCCGTTCCCGTTGTCCAGAAACTCCTGCCAAGAGCAGACCAGAGTGTCGCTTTCTGGGGAATTGTACCAGCATCATCCCAGACAAGCCTGTTACGCAATGCCGGCAGATGGCATGTAACTGAAATCAGCGCTACCAAGAAACCTAAGCCTGGGCGCCGCAAGCGCATCTCGAGGAAGAGTAGACGCTCGCACAGTTGTGTCAATCCTACTAGGTCGCTTGACTTTGCTGCGCCCCATTTGACAATATCAACGGTGGATAGATTTCTCATCACTGGGCAAACTCCTCTTACAGGTTCACTATCCATTTCGCGCGCGAAGAATGCAGTTCTGCCCCTCTTAGCTGCATCTCTGCTGAGCGAGGAGCCCTGCACCATCAAGGCTGTGCCCTTGCTGGAAGATGTAAAGACAATGCTTGCTCTGTTGCACTCGCTTGGTGTAGAGGTGAAGCAGAAGAACCGGTCTGTTACCGTCTGCGCCCGCGGCAATCTGAAGCCTGTCGCAGAGTATGACATCGTACGAAAGATGCGTGCGGGTTACTATGTACTGGGTCCGCTGCTGGCACGGTTGGGAAAGTGCCGGGTTTCGCTGCCTGGCGGATGCGCCATCGGCGCAAGACCGGTAGACCTGCATCTGAAGGGTATCCAGGCACTAGGTGCACGTGTCCAGATTGAGCACGGCTATATCTGTGCGAACGCAAGTAGACTACAGGGCAATACCGTGGTGCTGGAGGGGCACCGTGGTCCCAGCGTAGGCGCCACGGCCAATACGATGATGGCAGCAGTGTTGGCAGAAGGCACGACGGTAATTCAGGCAGCGGCGTGTGAGCCGGAGATTGTAGATCTGGCTCGGTTCCTGAACCGGATGGGCGCGAAGGTACGCGGCGCAGGTACACCGACAATCACGATCTGCGGGGTAAGAATGCTTGCCGGCGCCAGCCATACACCGATCCCTGACCGTATTGAAGCCGGAACCTTTGCAGTCGCCGCAGCAATCACCCGAGGCATCGTCGAAGTTACTCACTGTAATACAAGCCACCTGACCGCAGTGATAGACCGACTCCGTGCAGCAGGCGCGACTGTTGAAACAAGCCGAAGTTCGCTGCTGGTATCGATGAGGAATAGGCCGAAGCCTACCGACGTCAGCACCGCACCGTATCCCGGGTTCCCAACTGATCTGCAGGCGCAGTTCTGCTCTCTGCTCTCAGTAGCAGAGGGAACGAGTACTGTGACCGAGAACATCTTTGAGTCCCGTTTTCTGCACTGCGTTGAGCTAAACCGGATGGGCGCATCGATCGACGTTGCTGGTAATATGGCGGTAATCCGCGGAGTGAAGCGACTATCCGGAGCACAGGTGATGGCTTCTGACCTACGGGCTTCAGCCGCATTGGTACTCGCTGGACTGGCGGCCGAAGGCAAGACCGAAGTGCTACGGATTTACCATCTGGACCGAGGCTATGAGCGGCTGGAGCAGAAGCTGGCAGCACTGGGAGCAAGAATTGAGCGGATCAAGGCGTAAACAACAACGGTTTGCGGTGAGAATAGGCCGTGTCTGGATCGGCGGCTCGAATCCGGTAGCAGTGCAGTCGATGACGAACACTCAAACTGCCGATGTGAAGGCAACGCTTGCGCAAATCCGGCGGCTGCAGCGCGCTGGTTGTGAGATTGTGCGGATTGCGGTACCGGATTCTGCCGCAGCAGAGGCGCTGCCGGCAATCAGGGCGAGGACAGCTATGCCGCTGGTGGCAGATGTGCATTTTGATTACCGTCTTGCCCTGTCTGCTTTGGAAGCCGGGTTTGATAAGGTACGGATCAACCCTGGTAATATCGGTGCAACTTGGAAGGTGAAGGAGATTATCCGAGCGGCAGCCGATTGCGGTGCGGCGATCAGAGTAGGGGTAAACTCGGGCTCAATCAGTCGTCAGATCCTGAAGAAATACGGCGGTGCCACCCCGCTGGCGATGATCGCCAGTCTTGCTGACTGCCTTGAGCCTTTTGAGCAGCTGGGTTTCCGCTCGCTGGTGCTTTCGGCAAAGACAACTGTGCCAAGAGATGCAATCGATGTCTGCCGCTTGATAGACGAGAATTGGCGCTATCCGCAGCACCTGGGCTTAACCGAATCGGGTCTGCCTTTTGAGGGTGCAATACGCTCTGCCGCAGTGTTGGGAGTACTGCTTGCCGAAGGAATCGGCGATACAATCCGGATTTCGCTCGCCGGAGATCCGGTACCTGAAGTAACAGCAGCTTGGGAGCTACTTGCTGGACTCTCGCTTAGGCAGCGGGGACCAGTGGTCTACGCCTGCCCGACGTGCAGCCGCACCGGCATCGATGTCTGTGGGCTGGCACAGGCGGTGAAACGGGCTCTGCGCGACGAGACCAGACCTTTACGGATCGCGGTCATGGGTTGTGTGGTGAACGGTCCGGGTGAAGCAGCAGCAGCAGATTTCGGAATCTGCGGGGGCAAGGAGAGAGGGGTGGTCTTTGCCCGAGGTAAGAGAGTACTCACATGTTCAGAAGCGAGGCTGGTGCCAGAGCTCATAAGGCTCATCCGCGGCTAAGTCTTCTGGCGCTTGCACTCCTCAGCGGACTGCTTCCTCCAAGACGGACAAGTGCCTGCACCATCGGAGCCTTTTCCCCGCTTTCGACGCAGAGTGGAGCAGCGATTCTCTGGAAGAACCGTGACGTAGCGAATCCGGATCAGGAAATCAAGTTTTTTTCTGGCGGCAGGTTTCGTTTCATAGCCAATGTCTATGCCGGCGAGAGTACCGATGTCTGGGCTGGGATCAATGAAGCTGGTTTCGCAATAATGAACTCGAACTCATATAACCTCGGGGGCAGAAAGGGGAAGACAGCTGACGACGGCAATGTAATGTATATGGCGCTTGGGCGGTGCGCCAGTATTACCGATTTCTGCAAACTGATGGACTCGCTGAATGTCGTGGGCAGAAGTACACCAGCAAATTACGGCGTGTTCGACTCCACCGGCGCCACTTTAATCTTTGAGGCAGGCAACACTTTCTACAAGATTTGCGATGCCAGCCTAGACTCTTACAACTTCAGTCTGCGCGCCAACTACTCCTTTTCGGGCGATTCGATAAGACTGCGCGGCCGCAACCGCTGGCTGCGGGCAATGGAGCTAGCAATTCCTGCTCGGCAGCAGAACATCATTTCGGCCGATTGGATTCTGCAAGTACTCTGCCGGGATCTGGGCCAGCTAGGATTCAATCCCTATCCTTTGCCTTTTACCGGCCGCTATGGCAATCTTCCCCGTGGGTATCTACCCACAGAGAGCACCATATCCCGACAGACCACCCGATCGGTCGAGATAATGGTCGGCAGGCTGCCAGAGTGTCCAGTAGGTTCAGAGATGATGTGGGCAGTACTCGGTTCGCCCGATGTTGGCCTGCCGGTCCCGCTCTGGATAGCTGCCGGCAAGGTACCGCCTGCACTCGATGGCTACGTCCGCTCGCAGATCTGCGACGAAGCCGCTCGGGTACACTCATACATCCACTCTGACCCGCGCTATCCGGCAGCAGTTAACACGGTTGCACTCTATACTGTCCAGACCTTTCTTGCACCGGTGGAGTCCTTGATATTTGCCATGGTCGAAAGTTCGGCTAACACATGGCATAAAAACACCCCCCTGCCCGAGCAGGCTTATGACCTGAGCCAAGCAGTTTGTGAGACAATCCTCGCTGCCTATCGACGGTTCCGGGAGAACTTGGAACCAGAGCGGGCAGTTTCACTCACTCTGGCACGACTGGTTACGCCGGCAAACTCGCGCGAGCTGCTGATTCAGCTGCCTACAGAACTAGTCAACCGTGAACTCTTTATCTACGACGCCATAGGGAGGCGCCGGTTAACTATAACTGCACCTACGGACAGGAACTCGTACAGCTGCGACATCTCTTCTCTTCCACGTGGCAGCTACTTCATTCTCACTGGCGGTGACAGACAGCAAAGGCTCTTCCGGCTCGACTACTTCCGCTGAACCAGTGTTGCACCCAGCGCCGCCGCATAGAGCGGCTGCTGACATACTGTAACCTCCACTCCTAGCGCCTTTGCCAGCGCCCTCACCATTCCCGGATTCTGTGCAACTCCGCCGGTGAATACGACGGGTGGTACCACCCTGATCCGTGCTGCCAGTGCGGCAATTCTTCGCGCGAGCGCCTCGTGCAAACCGGCAAGAATATCAGCAACCGGTGTGTCGGCGGCCGCGAGCGAAAGGATCTCTGACTCTGCCATCACGACACACAGACTCGATATCGGTGCCGGGCGAGAGGACTCAAGACTGATCTCGCCAAAACTCGCGAGCGGCAGGTTAAGGGAGCGCGACAGCACTGCCAGAAAGTTGCCGGTACCCGCAGCGCAGCGGTCGTTCATCGCAAACTCCAGTACCGCGCCATTCTCAAGCGCAATCACCTTTGAATCCTGACCACCGATGTCTACGATCGTCCGGCAGGTAGGATGCCAAAAGAGAATACCAGCTGCCGCTGCGCTGATCTCGGTTACACTGCCCGTGGCAAAATCGACCGTATGCCGGGCATAACCGGTCGCTGTCACGGTGGCAACCTGCTCTCCAGACAGCCCAGCTTCTGCAAGACAGCGATCAAACAACCGTGCTGCAGTCTCCCGCGGCTTCAGTCCCGTCGGCTCGGTCCGGGTGCATACGATCCTGCGAACAGCTGAATCAAACAGCAGCACTTTGGTGTTCACCGAGCCGGCATCAACTCCCGCGTGAATCATCCGTTCCTCCAAGAATCAAAATCCGGATTTCTCCCCGCCGTCTTGGCTGATCGCACAAAAGCATCGATGTTCTCGGCTGGGGTAGCCAGCGGCACCTCGCAGCCGGTCGCCGCAACGAAACCCGCGGGACAATTTTTCCCCTGCCCGACCATCGCTGTCACCTCCCGCTCAATCTCATCAGCACTCTTAAGCAGCAGACTGGTCGTGTCGTAGTTACCAATTATTCGGCAGCGGTCGCCTGCCGCCTTGATGGCCTGACTGATCTCAATTCTGTCCACGCTAAGAAGATCGGCTCCACTCAAAGGCATCAGCTCGATAATAAGACTTGTATCCCCACAGATGTGCAGTACCACATCGAGGTCAAACCGGTGCAGGTAGCGGATTACCTCCCTTTCGTAAGGCAAGGCAAACTCCTGATACTGCTCCGGGCTGATCACACTACCCGAAGCTAGCGGATCTACCAGTATCGGCAGCCCGCCTGCCCGAATAATTGCCTGCGCAAATCGCTTCACCGAACGAGTGGCAAAATCCAGCAGGTGATGGATACGGTCGGGCGAAACCAACAGACCGGTCAAGAACGCCTCCTGATCCAGTAGCTGCTGCGCGGTCGTAAAAGGTGCGGGCACATAGGCGACTATCGGCACCCGGTCGGAACAGGCGTCATAGGCGTAGCTTATGCCCTCAAGATAGACCCGCAGCCGACCGTCCCGGTGCGGGTCTGCCACATAGTCACCCGGCTCAACCGGTTCCTGCCAGCGCGGTTCGGACAGATACGGCAGGTCGTCCTCCGGATAGAAGTAGCGCGAGCCAAGCGCCTCGGCAATCAGGCCCACCTCGGAAAAGAACGAGATGAAATCGATCCCGTACCTCTCCTGCGCTGCTAGTTGTGCCCGCGCCATCGTGAAACCATTGGTGTAGTAATCGCGCAAAGAAAAGCCGGCTGCCACCGCCGCGTGAGCGGTCAGGAGCGGGAAAACCGGAACCCTATCCTGTGGCTCATCGATGACCAGCAGCCCGAACCGCTCCCGGGGAGTGAGCAGGTCTTTCACCTTTTATCCCTCAACAGTTCCAGAAACGCCTCGATGCGAGTAGCAAGCTGCCGATCTATCTCGCGTGCTGGTGGAGCGACATCAAACTCCAGTACCGGCAAACCGGTCTCCGCCTTGACACGGTCAGCAATCAGGCGTGCCTCCATTGCGCAGTGAGAGCCGCCAAGAATGCCGGATATGACCACTCCCTCAGCCCGGTTAGCGTATAGCTGCTGGATAATAAGTTCTGAACGCTGCCGGCTCGTGCCGATGAGCGAAGCCGCCATGAATGACTCGGCAATTGCTGTCAACGGCTCCTTCTCTTCGTCGATCGGCTCCAGCGCCTGATTTATCACATACTCGGTGCCCACCAGCCTTGCCCCGCGGTCTTCCACAAATGTAAGCAACAACGGATCAGCCGGCGGTGTTACCCAGACCAGTCGCAGGGCGTCTTCAAGGACCACGCGCCGGTTCGCCTGCCGGCGCTGGCGGGCAGTCTGCAGCAGGTGCTCGACGACCCGCTCCCATTCGTCCGGATCAGAGTAGCAGTGCAGATTACCGAACTCCACAACCATCATCTCCAGTGCCGGCAGCACCCCATCACCATAGGCAAGCCTGCGCAGTTCCATTACCATCCGGCGCAGACGGTTTGTCCGCCTTATACTCCTGCCCAGCTCCTCGTCAGTAACCCGGCAACCGGTCAGATGCTCAAGACGCTCAACCACCCGTCTGAACTCGCTCACCAGCAACTCACGGGCTTGAGCCTCGTAGACCATGCCGGTAAAAGTCTGGCAGGTACCAAGACGCCGCAGGGGCAGCTCCACCCAGAGCAGTTCCCGGGCAATGTCAGCCACCAGTTGCTCCACCCCGGAATAGTCATCGCAGGAGGCACCGGTCGCTGCAATTACCATCTCCGGGACGGGAAAGTAGGCGCGTCGGGCAAAAGCTGCCAGTGCTGCGCGCGAAAAGCAGGTTGCCTCGCCGATCCCAAGCTCCGCCGCGGTCTCCAACAGCACCTTTGACTCCATTACGAAGGGTGTCCACCAGGAACAGTCCGGATAGAAAGCAATGCAATCGGGAAACGAGTTCACAATAACCGGCACTGCACCCAAGTCGCCCATCGTGGCAATCACGTGCCTGCCGATCTGACGCGCACGGAAAAGCCGCTCGGTCTCGTTCTGCACAAATCCCCAGAGCCGCAGCGCTGCCAGCGAATTGTCAAACTTGAGCCGACGCAAATGACGGCAGCCATAGATGGCAAAGGTCTGGGGAGGGAACAGATACTGCGACCAGTGATTGCTTGTGTCTGAATGTACCCGAGGAGACTCCGACTCATCCGGTCTGCGGAAATATCGAAAACTCTGTATCAGCTCGTCTGGAACCGTCTCGAAAAGCTCTGCCCACTCGTCAAAGGTGATCCTTGCTGGCAACGGGTCCTGCCAGAGATTCGGTTTCACAGAGCCTCCAGAAAAGCCTCTATTCGAGTTCTTACCTGTTCCTGATTCTCGCCAGCATAGTCAGAATCGACTGCCAGTACCGGAATCCTGAGCTTCTGGCGCAGCCGCCTGATCTCAAAACTCCAAGGGTCACAGTAGAGCAGGGTCTTGACAACGATCCCTTGCACCCCACGTTCAGCGATAAGCTGCCGGGCAAATTGATATAGCTCATCATTGGGTCGGCGACAGGCGCAGGCTGGACGGCTGTAATAAAACCAAGCAAGCGACTCCAACGAATCTCCCCGGCCTACCTGAGTCTCTGCCGACCAGCGTGCACCGGTGCAGAGTACGTCCCCCACAACATCTGCACCTGCCTCGAGCACATTGAGAAACCAGCGGTCAGCCGGTAGAAAGATACTACCTGCAAGCAGCAGCCTGGGGCGTACTGTCATACCGGCAGAAGCCGTCGGCAACAAGGAGAGTAGTCTTTCCAGCAGCGCCGTTGCCTGATCTGGATCCAAAGTGACGGCAAGAGCGGTCAGGTCAAGAATATCTGACTGTGACACCGCTGGCGCCGGTAGGGCACGATTCGCATCAAACTTGCGGAGCAATTCTCGCAGCCGGTCGTAGCTGGTAATGGCATCGGCAAGACGGGTGCTCTCTGCACGCACACCAGTGAAACAAGCAAGCCAGTCTGCAAGTAACCTGAGCTGACGCAGAAACTCCCCGACTCTTGGCGAAAGCGGTTCTGAAGTCCTCGGCAGGTAAAGAGTGAACGCAGGCACACCCGCAAAGGCACTGACCGCTTCGCCCAAGCGCCGCATCATATCGCAGGTACTCACGTTGACTACGCCATCGACGAACCGGTAAAGACTTTCGGTCTCAAAACCGCCCAGACACACCTTGCAAAACGAGCAGGCATCTGACCGCAGATACTTCTCACCTCTTTCTTCTGCTTCGCGACTCGCGCGCAGTAGCCGCACCGGAATCGCACCACTAGCGTGGATGAGCTCTGCCGGCACGTACTGACACCAGTAGCCGATGACCTTCTTGCCAGCGGCTCTGGCTTCGGAAAGCTCCTGCAACCGCTGCCGCTGCAGTCTCTCAAACTCTGCTGTCCTAATCATCCCCACGGCGCGAACTCCATTGCCGAGATGAACTCCTGTTCAAAATCCGGTCTGCCTGAGAGCAATATCTCCCGGCAGCGGTCAGCAAGCGTCCGCGCCACTGTCAACCGGCGGCTGTTAGCTGCCACTATCACCGCGCCGCGCAGAGCAAGATTGCGATGTTGCCGCTTCCGAGCTGTTGTATTGGGCAGCAGACCGATTATCAATGCTGCGTGCAGATCTGCCGCTCCGCCGAACCGGCCGGTGAGAAATATCCGTTCGATGTCAGCCGGTCTTGCGCCGATGCACTTCAAGAGTATTCTGATGCCGGCAGCGATCGCCGCCTTTGCCAGCTGAATCTCACGGAGATCGCGCTGACTAATGTAGAGACCGGTCTTCCCGAGCAGCAATCGCTCACCGCTGCGCAGCCGGCCGCTACTCTCTATGAGTCCGAGCCTCAGACCAGCTGCAACTGCAGCCAGAACCCCGGAACCACATATCCCGGTCGCCGGCTTACCCTGGATCGTTTCCACCAGCATCCTTCCACTTCGGACTCTCACACTGCTAACCGCGCCTGGGCAGGCGATGCTGCCGCACTCGAGCGTGGCGCCCTCGAAAGCCGGCCCCGCGGCTGTTGAACAGACCAGGATCCTCTCGCGGTTGCCCAACGCGACCTCACCGTTGGTACCGGCATCAACTAGCAGCGAGAGCTGGCGGCTTCTGTGCATTCCGGCTGCTAATATTGCCGCGCAGCAGTCACTCCCCACAAACCTGCCCAGCAGTGGCAGCATCCGGATTCTGAGACGGGCAGTACCAATCTGCCTCACAGCAGAAAGAATCTTCCCCGTTGCCAGCTGCGACCGGTACGGATGTACTCCGAGCCCGGTGGGATCCCTGCCGAGCAGAAAATGCGCCATCACCGTGTTTCCCACTGCGGTTATTGATGACCGTCTGTCGATCTGCCAATCTGTCCTGACCCGGTCAATAAGCTCCAGTAGGCCTGCCCGGGCAACATCTGGGGCACGTTCAATCCGGCTGATCACATCAGAACCGAAGCACATCTGGGGATTCAGAATATCTTTACGCCGCACCACCCGGCTGGTGCATCTTTCTACGGCAGCAAAAGAGACTGTTGTGGTTCCGACGTCAACCGCCAGAACGCAGCTACTCAACTCGACCATTCTCTGACTGCCGCAACCATTGCCCGGATATTTTCAAACGGCGTCTGGACAGGTACATCACAACCGGATGAAAGAATCAGCCTCGACAATCTCAACTCAAGACTTCGGCGAACCTCCGCCTGTACGTCTTCAGCAGTACCATCAAGCAGCAGGGTAGTCGAGACGCCGCCCATGATGGTCGCTTTCCCGTCAAGTTCTGGGTAAACTGATACCAGCCTGACATCCTCAATGCTGACAAAGTCGGCTCCAGTCCCAAACAGCTGCCCCAGTATCCGTGAGGTATCGCCGCAGACATGCAGACCGACCGGACTGCCCATGGAATGGGCATCTTCAACCAACCGCTTGAGATACGGTTGAGCAAAGTTGGAAAACTGTTCCGGGCTGATCACGCTCCCCGATGCCACCGGGTCTCCAATGAAGGGCACAGCGCCTGACCTGACAATCGCCGAAAGATAGCGGCGCTGATTCTCGGTGGCAACAAGAAGGAAATCCCTAGCCCTGTCCGGTTGCCCAATTAAGTCGATAAGGAACCTCTCAGTCCCCGCTAGCATTGACGCAAGCGAGAATGGACCCTTCAGCGAACCGAGTATCGTAGCCCTGCCACCGGTAAGCTCTGACAGCCTCAGGATTGCCTCCAGCACAACCGGCATCCGGCCGTCACGATCCGGGTCAGCTGGCTCGAGCCGTGAGACCTGCGGCGGCATCAATAGGAACGGGTCTTCGTCTTCGGGAATGATGACCTGCGCGCCCATCGCCTCGGCTTCGACGACCGTGTCGGTGAAGACGGTTATTCCGTCGTAGTCGTAGAACCGGTAGGCGGAGAAAAGAGCCCGCGCCAGCGCGGTCGGCTGGGTCACCACCTCTGCCATAGAATAGCCTCCCAGTCGCGCTGCGTGATTCGCAGCCACCATCGGAATAATCAGTTGTCGGCCAGACGCGCCGTCTGAAAAAACGCCGCCGAAACTCATCTGCGGCTTAGTCGCTCAAACTCCAATACCGCGCCGTGTGCATCCGCAGCCCAGCCGTCTGCACCAATCCGCCGGCTGAATTCCAGCGATACGGGTGCGCCACCAACTATAACCTTAACACAATCACGCAGACCGGCGCTCTGGAGTGCTCTGATCACCGCTGCCATCTTGGGCATTGTAGTGGTCATCAGGGAAGACATTCCCAGTGCCAGTATTCTCTCCTCGCGAACTGCCCGCAGGAAACCCTCAACCGGCACATTCCGACCAAGATCGATCACCTCGAAACCGGCAGCCTCAAGCATCACTTTCACGATGTTCTTGCCAATATCGTGAATGTCGCCCTGAACAACCCCGAGCGCCACTCTAATGGCAGTCCCTGCTCTGTCAGAGCCTTCGCTCACCAGAACCGGCCTGAGAATCTCGAATCCGGCATACATTGCCTTTGACGCTAGCAGTACTTCCGGAACAAAGCACTCCCTAGCTGCAAACCTCTCGCCCATCCGGCGCATGCCGGCGGCAAGACCAAGTGTAATTGCCTTCTCGGCAGAAAGCCCTTTTTTCACAACCTGTTGTGCCAGAGCTGCTACCAGCTCCGGCCTCATAGCAACTACGGCGTCGGCAAGCTGGCTGTAAAGCGATTCATCCATCAGATAATCTTATGCTTGGAAACGCGACGGTGCAACCGCCGGCGACTCAGATCACCCTGACCCGGCCTGTACCAGCTTCAACCCGGCCGATTGCCACCGCTGTGTCAATCCCGGCCGAGTGCAGACGGCTGACCAGATAGTCAGCACGGTCAGCTGGTACCGACAACAGCAGACCACCTGAAGTCTGGGCATCACATAGCAGCAGGCGCTTCGTCTCAGGAACGTCAACACCAAACTCAGCGCGCGACTGCATGAACTCGTAGTTTCTTATCGACCCACCCGGAAAAAACTCCCTGCGGGCGAGCTCCTCTGCCCCGGCAACGAACGGTATCCGCTCTGATTCAATCTCGAGATCGACCCTGCTCGCACCTGCCAGCTCCCAGGCATGACCCAGCAACCCGAAACCGGTGACGTCAGTAGCAGCATTCACCCCTACTTCGCACATCACCTCAGCAGCAGTACGATTAAGCTCGCACATGACCCGGTTTGCCGCTGTGACTGTCTGCGAATCCGCAATACCAGCCTTTACCGCGGTCGTGATCACTCCGATACCCAGTGGCTTCGTTAGAACCAGTACGTCCCCCGGGCGGGCGCCAGCATTGGTCACGATCCGATCGGGATGGACCAAGCCCGTCACCGCCAACCCGCACTTCAGTTCCGTATCCCTAGTTGTATGTCCACCGGCAACAACCGCGCCAGCTTCCATCACCTTGTCCCAGACGCCAACGAGCATATCCCTAATCGTCTCATGCGCCAGCTCGCCGACCGGAAACCCGACAATGCAGAGAGCCGCCACTGGTCTGCCGCCCATTGCATAGACATCGGAAAGGGCATTCGCTGCCGCAATCTGTCCAAAAACCCTCGCATCTTCAGCAACCGGCGTCAACACATCAACCGTCAGCACGAGAGCCGTGTCTTCGCTGATCGCATAGATCCCGGCATCATCGGCGGTGTCACTGCACACCAGCAGCCGCGGATCAGAGAAAACAGGAAGCTGCCGCAGGACCTGCAGCAGGTCTTCCTGACATACCTTGCTGGCTCAGCCGGCTGCACGCGCGTAGTCGATCAGTCTTTTTTCTCGCATGGCTTCATATCCTGAGAACGTCTGTTGCCGCGGTCATGATCTCAACGAGCTCGTACATGTTGGACACCTGCCCGACCCGGGTCTCGCCTTTGAGGCCGTAGTAATCCAGACAGGTACCGCAGACACGGATTGTAAACCCCAGACGCTCCAGCCGATTCAAAGTATCAAGGACAGCCGAACCAGCAACAGCCAGCTTCACTCCGCCATGTACAAGGACGATGGTAGCCGGCTTGGCAGGTACCTCGGCCAGCGAACGAAGAAAGAGCTCCATCAGCAGCTTGCCCAGCTCTTCGCTGCCTGTTCCAAACTGTTCAGAAGCAATCATCACGACCCGGTCTGAGACCGCCGGTTTCTGGATTGACCCACCACCGGGACTGAGTTCGATCGAATACGTGTCTGGTACGTCATCCAGCATGAGAACCGAGTATCCGCATTTTCTGGCAAATCTTGCAATATTGTCACAGACATCGGCACTATCTGCGACCACTCTCAACGTCCGCCCAGGATTCGATTCTATGGCTGAACGGACGCGAATAACGGGTTCAGGACAGTTGAGACCCCGAACGTCCACCAGTACCGGTGCGCCGTGTCCAGTCACTACGTACCTCCGTTCGGACAGTAGGTGTCTACGGAGTCGGGCGCGATACCAGAATTCCTGAGCAGACTCAGGGCAGCCGGCACCTGCGTATCATCAAGTACAAGAACAACACCACAATCAGCCAGCCGACGGGGGGCAGCTATCACTTCGATACCCCGATCTTTCAGGACCCTTGCGGCCGAAATCAACTCCTGCACCGTTGCAAACGAGAACGAAGTAAGTTCCTGCAGACAGGGTTCGGCCAAATGCTGTTGGCCAGAACTGGCATCTTCTCTTTCGCCGTTCATTCGCTTCTCTTATTACGTCGCAACACAATTACAGTCCATAGTGTCCGTCACCTTCAGCTTGTACGCTGCTTTCAGTACCACAGACTATTTCACGAGCACACATAACCGTGGCGCAGAGCCTCCCGCAACAGACCAGAGCAAATATACGCCCGCAGGCAGGTGACGAATACTGTTCTCTCCCGGCCACAGATTGCCTACACGACGACCAGCTGCATCAAACAACTCGTACCGTCCGTAACCACGGAGCCAACCGACAGCAACTGTCGCTGTTGAACCATTCTTACCAAGACCAGCCTGATTTAGCTCATCCACACCAGCACCTGCAAATGTGCGGGTCGTAATAGAATCCTTCAACGTCGGATCGCCCAACGACCGTACCCACAGATTTACAACTGCTTCACCAGGAGTTGTGCTGGTATAGACGGTAACATGTATCGCCGTATCTGCCTCGCCAACTGCGAGGGTGTCGTACAGCAAGACACCCGGCTCGGCTCAGCCGAAGCGCGTACAGTAACTGACCACCCAATCCGGGACAATGCTAATGACCCGGCAATCCAGTTCGTAGACATCGCGCTCCGTGCCGGTATTGACCAGCGAGAAGTGATATTCGACCACTTCCCCGGGCTGGACATACTGAACAGTGTCACTCCGGCAGAAGAAGTCGAAGGCGTGGCCGGCATGTACCAGTGGAGTGTTGATTGCCACCAGCAGTCCTGCCATCAACAGCAAGCGGAGTGCCATCTTTCATCTCCTTTCCAAAACAGGCGTTCGCGCCGCCTGCAACACTTTTCGCGTCGTTCCTTGTTGAATGAAGGCTACTACCGCTAACCGATCCCGGCGCCAGAAGCCGGCCAAGGGTAATCTCTCGGCAACTTCACTTGTCTCAGCTCTTGAAATAACCACTGGACGGCCTTCTGGATCGGGTAGCAGCGCCCGCATCACCGAATTGAATACTGAGTCTGTTGCACCGGTCTGGGTAGCCCGTATGCTATCTTCGGTAATCACCGTGAGCAGCCGTAATGTCTCGGCCGGAGTCGAATCAACCCCCCAGAGCCGCACAACCACTCTGATGGTATCAGTGCTGACGTCCGCCTCGACAGCAATCTGTGCCAAGGGTCTGCTGCTCCTGGCTCCCAAAATATAGTTACGGAAAGTCGGATAGTTGTATTGCGGACCCGGAGTCCGCACGACCTCGCCGCCGTCAAAGACCGTTGCGGGCTCACCACCGGTCTCGTAGTAGAACGCCCGCCGTCTCTCTACATACTCGGGCGAAAGAGTGTCGCCGGCAACTCGACGATGATAAGCGATAACAACGACACTGTCCTTGAACTCGCGCACCAGGCTGTCCAGAGCATGCGCCGCATACGGACAGTAGACACACCGCTGCCAAGTGAAGAATTCGGCCAGCACAATCCGGTTCGTCGGCACCAGCGGCACCAGCGGCGCATCTGAACAGCCTGCTGCAACCAGCAGACCAACAGCTACCACCTGCCTCCTAGCAGTACGGCACATCGGCGACAATACCCCTTCTCCTGTGTTACCGCACCACTACGACTGGTACGACCCTTGCTTCTGTTTCAGCTGCCAGACGCAGAAAATAGGTACCAGCGACAACCGGACCGCCGGTAGCGTCCCGAAGATCCCATACCAGCCTGCCGGCACCGGCGACTCTGTCTGCAAGCTTGCGCACTATACGACCCGTGACATCGCATACCACCGCTGTACCGCAGACGCCGCTAACCAGCGAATAGTCGATTACTGCCTGCTCCCGGACCGGATTACCTGCTCCTGCCAACCGGCAGCGCAGAGTTACTCCCGCCTCATCGACTCCTGACACATACGGGTTTACAACGATGTCGTCGACAAACCAGCCCTGATCGGTGACGCTGGCGTCGGATATAAACCGAAATCGCACGCGCAGCGTCGAGCCCACATATGGAACAAGGCTGAATGTCTGGGGAAGCCAGCTGGTAGCTGCCCCGGTGAATGTTCCCAGTGTGCGCCAGAAGCGACCACCCATATTGACCTCAACCAGACAGTAGTCCCAGCCCTGCTCAACCGAGTACCACTGATAGTACTGCAGCTGACCGCCGTCACCAACCAGCACGTAAGGACTCACCAGCCACATATCTGACTCGTTCGGGTACTGACCGCTGGCAGTGGTTCCCCATGACCGGGTTGGCGAGTGCGCCCTGGTGGTTGTCTGTGCCCAGCGGCAGTTGATTCCGGATGTCGTCCAGCCATTGAGTCCATGTTCAACGTCGTCGGAGAGTCCGGAACCAACCGTAATCAGCATCGGGAAGGTCGCGCTGCCCAGATCTCCCTCGACACCGCTGAACTGTAATGTCAGCTCAGCCAGGTGGCCTGAAGGGCAGGCGGTATCTATACTCACCTCAAACGCGCTGGACGGCTCGCGCATCTCGGCAACACCTATATCCGGGTAACTCGCGTTGGCGGTCACAACCGTGACATACGGATCGTTCGTTGAAAGTGTTGCAGTCGCACCAACTGCAGTCGCTGAGCCAACGTTGCAGAGTATCGGGCGCAGTTGAACAACCGTGCCCGGTCGAGCCGGTGAGTTGGTATAGCCATAGTACTCCAGTATCGGCCGCTGAACTACGTCGCAGACCGCGCCCTGATGAATCGCCCGGGTCGAATTGTTCTGAACAAAAACCACGAACCGGCAGTTTCTGGCCACCCAGGACTGTTGCAACGTAAAGTTGCGGGTACGGACTATTGTGTCATTTGCCGGTACCGTAATTGCCTCGCCTGAAGCATTCGGCAGCATTGTTCTCTCGACGTCGTGCAGACTGTCCATCCCCTGCCAGTAGTAGGGAATGTGGCTCTCGGTAAGCACGACCTGCAGCTGACCGCTGATCGGCGAACCGGTACTGTTGCGGATAACAATTGTCAGCACTCCACTGCGGGTTACTGAGTCGTAGGTGGAACTCAGGTCAATACCCAGCTGCACCGGATTGTTGACATGAGTGCGGAAGTAGTCCCAGTAGATCGGAAACATCGTGCCCGTGTGCATCCCGCCGACAACGCTCGAATCGCCTTCAAGAATCACGGTTGGGTACCCACTGACACCGTAGAAGCTCCGGCGTGCGTTGGCAGTGGCAGTGTAGAACGGGTCGCTGCTCGACGAGTGGTAGGCAATTGCCGCTACCGAGTCGATGCCCCGGAACTGCAACTCCTCTATCCCGCGTGCCGCGCCCGGGCAGTACTGGCACCATGTGGCCGTAAAGTCTTCAACCACTACAACACGATGGCCAGCCAGCACCGGCAACGATGCAATCAGCAGTATCGCTAAGAGACTCCTCAACTTACGCTCCTTTCTTGTAGGTATGTCCCTACCAGAACGTGACGGAAATGCTGTCTTTCTTCATACCAGTCCCATGCAGGAGAGACATATCTGTGTACTGAGATGCTCGACCCTTGACCAGTCATCCGCGAGAGTACCGATCAGTATTGTGGCAATGGCTAGAGCCAGCAGCCCCACCCCCAAAAGCCGGCGAAATGGACGTGTTCCTGATATCAGGGACGAACCGCCCCTCTGTAATTTAGTCAACTGTTCCACCTCCGCCCCTGTACCAGTAGAAACGCGACGCCGTTCATGTTTTTCTCAAATCCTCCTGTCTGACTCCGGGCACAGTACGGCAACGGATTTCTCTCCACATGTGGGCTTAATGTTGAGCCGCCGGCTGCGAGGGCACATCACATGGCAATTCGGCGCAGCACAACCGGTCAGCGCAACCGGCGGCTCAAACCCGACCCGGCCAGACAGGGAGAATAATGTCCCACCCATTAGTTCACATCCGGCTTCGCCACACCGCCCCATTGCCAGTCAGCGCCGCACCGAGCGCACCGACAAGTTGAGGCTCGCGGGGTATCAGCAGCGATACGCCCAGCCTGCGCTCCACCAGCGCCCTGACACACGGGTTGAGTGCGACTCCGCCGCACATCACCACCGGTGGCTCAAGCCCCACCCGGCCAACCAGCGCCAGTAGCCGGCTCACAATTGCCTCGTGCAGCCCCAGTGCAATTGCACGCCTGCTGGTACCACGCGCGATCAGGGAAACCACCTCTGACTCGGCAAACACTGTGCACATCGAGCTGATCGCTGCCGACTCTTCTGCAAGAAGAGCCTCAGTACCGAACTCGTCCAGCGCATATCCGAGTGTGGTTGCCATCACTTCGAGGAATCGACCCGTTCCGGCTGCGCAGCGGTCGTTCATTTCGAACTCGCGCTGGCGGCCATTCTCCACGCGGATTGCCTTGGAATCCTGCCCCCCGATGTCGATCACTGTGCGGCAATCTGGAAACAGCGACTGTGCGCCAAGTGCGTGCGCCCTGATTTCGGTCACAGTGGAACAGCCAAGCCGTTCTGCTGCCAGATGCCGGCCATAGCCGGTTGCGACCACCACATCAGGCAGATATTGATCGATCAGCTCTCGTACGCGTGCCCAGGGATCGGTACCGGTGTCGGTGATAACCCGGACACCGATCTGACCATCCTTGAGCAGAACCAGCTTGGTAGTCCGCGAACCGATATCAAGACCCGCGACAGTCGCTGCCATCGCCTATTCGAGCTGCTCGATGAAAGCCTCGATGCGCGTGCGCAGCTGACCGGTATCCTCCTCGGAATAGTCAGTCACGATCTTCAGCGAAGGAATGCCAGCCTGTTTGAGCGCTGCCTCAACCCGCATGGCCTCGATGTTGTAGCCATGGCAGGTCTGAAGCACATACTGAATCGCGCCCTTCACGCCGAACTCTTGCGCCCGCTGCACCGCTGCGTCGATCCGTTCCTGATTTGGCGTAAAGCAGGCACAGTTGATCTTCAGATAGCGGTCAGCGATCGCAGTAATCTGCCCCTGCAGGTCCCGGGCGGTCTCGTCTATCAGATTCTCAAAGTAGCGCGAGCCGGTGCAGCTTTCATCCCAGACGATGACTCCGCCCGACTGCTCCACTAACGAATGGACTTTCCAGTTGCCCATCACTGTCGGGCAGCCGGCAATCATAACCCGCTTCGCCCCGGGCTTCAGTGCCGAAACACCCTTGCCGATCCGCTCGGCAAGCTCAGCATTCAGGGCATTGACTGCTTGCGTGAATCTGACCGGCTCGTCAGCCAGCGCCACCTGCATCACCACCAGAGCGTCCAGCCCGGAGATCGGCGGCGGATCGACCTTACGGAGCTCAGCCAGCTTCTGCAGTGCCCGACGCTTCTCGTTCATTATCCGGATTGCTTCAGCGAGCCGGTTTGGCTCAACTTTCGTACCAGAAAGCTCCTCCAGTTTCAGCCGGAACTGATCCACTTCTGACCGCCACAACTCCGCATCCAGCCTGCCCTTCTTCTGCGGCAGCTCCATCACGTGGAAGTTCACCCTGCCCGAGAGAATCTCCCAAGTCTTCTTCTTTGCATCGCAGGTCGTCTCACCCACTGCCAGGCTCTTGACCGGCCCATACGGACAGGTCTTAGAAAACGCCAGACCCAGTGTGGACTTCACAAGGGGGCAGATGTCACGTGGAAACATCTTCTCCGCATAGGGGATTGAAGCCTGTATTCCGCCACAAAGCGCGACCGGAACAGTGTTCGCTGCCATGGCAAGTTCTTCAGGAACGTAGATGCAGAAGGTACCGACAGTCTTCTTCCCGGCTTTCTTGCTCTCCACCAGCTCCGCCACCCGTCCACCGTGCGCCTCATGCAGCGCCTTGTCAAAGTAAGCCATCGCCTGCGGACGATTGGTCTGCGCACCAACAGTCATACGGAACAGCCGGTCGGTTGCCGCCTGCATCTCGTCATGCAGCGCCACATCCAAGCCCAGCTCCCTGAGCAGCTCTCTGTGTTCTGACATCTTGCCCCCTCTCGGAGCAGCCCTTTGAAACTACTTTTCTCCCAGATACCAGCCGCGACCAACCTTGTGAGCATGCGCGGCATCACGCCAGAGATTCACCAGCCCTTCGGCGAACATATACAGATCGTTTCCGAAGTTCTGCAGTATCGTCGGCTTCAAATCGACCTCGACCATTCTCTTGTACTGGTCAAAGCACTTGGCGAACTCGTCGGTCTGGTCTTTCACTTCAATCACCTTCAGCCCGTGCTTCTTCATCAGATCTGCCCAGCCCTGCAGTGTCTCCATGTACGGGAACGCCATCGTCTCATAGAGTTTGGCAAGCAGCGACTCCTCGACATCACCAGTGATCACCCAGTCGGTGAAGATGATCTTGCCGCCAGGCTTGAGCACCCGTGCCGCCTCGGACATGAGCTGGTCTTTGTTGGTAACATAGCACCATGCTTCCTGCCCCCAGACCACATCAAAGGTATCCTTCTTGAAGGGCATATCCATCGCGTTCCCTTCGACGAAGGTGATCAGATGATCAAGTCCGGCAGCCTTGGTTCTCTCGTTCGCCTTGGCAAGCATAGTCTTGGTGAAGTCAAGACCGGTCACCCGCACGCCATACTTCTTGGCGATGTGCCTTGCCGGTGCGCCCAGAGCTGAACAGACATCGAGCACATGCATCCCGGGCTTCAGGCCGACCGCGTTTGCCATCCGGTCGGTAATCTCGGCTCCGCCCGAATGAATCTGTTCGGACATCACCGCTTCCCACAAGAGTCCACCCGGACCATCGTAGACGTCCTGTACGTCCTTGCCGGTATAGTCGTAGCGCTTTGGCATTTTTCCTCCCTTACAGTTTTGTACTTGTACGGACTAGAACTGACAGGTCAGCCGGCAGACCGCCGACACAAAGCCGGAACTTCATCTCTTGAGCCTGCCCGCCGTAAATTGTCCTGTTGGGATTGAACTGAACTCAGAACCGTTCTTCAGTCTCCGGAGCGCCCGGCTCCGGCAAACCTGCCGGATCACGGCATCCACCCCGAGGTTCTGTTTTCACTTCTGCTCATCAGAGTATTCTAGCTGTGTTGATGTGCACCTGTCAAGATACTGCCCGCCAGAACCTCCCAGCTTTAGGTGATAAGACTGCCACTGTTAGGCCGGCTGAATCCCAACCCCAAGCGGAATATTAGTTATAACTAATATTGTAGTGACAAACTCTGTCGCCATAACCGATTGTCATTCAGAAAGCTGCAGTAACTCTGCCCCCCTGTACCCTCCCATTCCCCCAGTGGTCTGCCTGACCGTTTGCACAGCAGTACCTTCGGTTACGCCTCTCCCTGCTTCATCACTGATGCTGCCTGCTGCATTCCTGTTCAATATGCTATCTGCCTGTTCTCCGGCTATCATTCCGAATATGACTCCTGCCAGCTCTGCCATGTCGTATTCTGCCCATCAATCCATCATACGCGCAACAGTTGTAACGGCTGCCATGGCAACCTGACGGACAAGACCGTCAGCTACTCGGAGTTAAGCTGCTGTACTAAGACCGGCTGCCGCCTAGACTGTCGGGACTATTACTGAATAATCGGTTTCAACCTTCTGCGGCCAGCATTAGGAGTCCACAGGTAGGCATCAAATCTGGCCTTCATCTTCTGATTTGCTGCCACGCAGACTCTGCCCTGGCTGTCCATCGCGTGTATCATCACAGGACCGGTAAACCCTGACTTGACCCGCGCCAGATCTGCCAGCGCTTCCCTGCATGCATCCTCCACTGTGGCACCTGCCTTCATGTAAAGCACCACTGATCGCGCTGTCCCTGCTCTTATGGTCATCTCACCGATATGTGTACAGCCACACGCGCCATAACGGTTGTCCGCATATAGCCCCGCGCCAATCACTGGCGAATCACCGACCCTGCCCGGATAGCGGTATGCCCAGCCCGAAGTACTCGTTCCGGCTCCGATGTTGCCCTCCCTGTCCATCGCCAAATAGACAACGGTACCCTTGGTGGCGATATCGGCTGCTGCCAGCCAGCAAAGTTCAGCAAGCCGACCTCGCCTCAGCCTGTTCCGACTGCCCAGCCGGCGCAGAACCCAGCGTTCATACGCGCGCCTTGCCCGCGCTGTCAGCAACTCCGCTCTCTCTGCCGAAATCTCGGCAGCAAACCGCGCGGCTCCCTTACCGACCAGCATGACATGCGGCAACCGCTCCATCAGCTTACGCGCCACGCTGATGGGATGCCGGTAACCCTCCAGACACGCGACCGCGCCAGCCTCCAGCGTGGAACCATCCATTATCGCCGCATCGAGCGCCATCCTGCCCAGAATATCAGGGGTCCCGCCCTTCCCCACCGATCTGACCCTCTCGTCACCTTCCACTGCCCTGATACCTGCCTCGACCGCATCAAGCGCGCAGCTCCCCTTCCGTAACAAACTTACCGCTGCCCCGATTCCTGGCCAGCCTTCGCAACTTGTCAGAAGTACCATCTCCTGAGATTGTAAGCAAGACCCTGACGGTGATCAATCCGCAAAACCGCCAGCCGGTTCTCGCTATTGCCCAAAGTCTCTGAATATGATACAATTAGGCGATGAGGGCATCGGACTCCCGTCCCGAAAGACCGGTTGAGCCGAAGGCGACCTATGGAGTCTTCGCCTACCCACGGCTGGATGTCGAACCGGAGCTGAAGAGCCTGCGCGAACGGTTCGAGTCAGACTCTGTCCAGCTGAAACCCTATATTCCCCTGATTGTGCCTCTTACACCCGCAACCCTCGATGATCTTCTCAGTGCGACCGAGTTTGTCAGCCGGGCAAGACGCAACCTCAAACCGCTGGCGTGCGCCTTTCGCAATGCTGTCGAGCGTGGCAACCTGATAGTCGTCGAATGTATCGAAGGCGCAAATAATCTCATCCAACTACGACAGAACATCACCGGCAGTGATCCAGTCAGCTACATAAAGGATGCTGAAGGATTTGAACCAAGACTCGTCATCGCCCGGGCAACCGACCCGCCCCTGCGTCTACGAATTATGCTCGAAACCAATCGCCTTGGCCGTATCGTCGCTCTCATCGATGCACTCACCCTGGTGAGGCTCATCTCCGAGGAACGCTGGCAACCAGTCGCCCGCTTTCCCTTCGGCATCGGTCGAATCGACTACTACGAGAAGATACTCTCCTAGCCAAGGCTCCCTGCAGGCCGTCTGACTGTCCCAACAGGTTCAAACCTGAACGTTTCTGTTCCTGTCCTCCCGGCCCGCATTCGTAGTAACACTCGTCTTTTCAGACTGTTATATTGTTGGCATAACCGTTGCTATTCAGTTGTTCCGATGAGCTGCAAGACCAAAACACGGAGGTTCACCATGAAGAAGCTCTTGTCACTCATTGTGCTTCTGGCTGCTGGCTGGGCATTCGCCGGCGGCACCGGCAGCATTGTCGGAACAATCACCGATGCTGCCAGCGGCAATCCGGTTCCAAATGCGCTGGTTACTGCGCAGGGCAGGAACAATTCGGGCGGTCAAGCCTACACCGATGAGCGTGGGCACTACCTAATTGAAAACCTCGAACCCGGGCAGTACCGTGTCCGGGCTGAGCACCGCCATTACGAGCCTGGTGCCTATGGCAGTCCGGTCAGGGTTATGGCAAATCAGCCGACTACCGGCGTTCACATCCGGCTTCGTCCCAAGCAGCAGGAACCCGGTGTCATAACCGGTCGCGTCACCGATCGTGCCACTGGCGAACCCATTTCTGGTGCAGCAGTCGTTGCCCGTGGTCCCAGCGGCGGCGGCCGCGCCACAACCAACCGTAATGGCGAATACGCCATTCAGGGGCTCCAGCCCGGACGTTATCAGGTGGCTGCCGCTGCAAAGCGTTACCTGCGCGAGCAGTATCCTGAACCGGTCACTGTTCAGGCCGGTCAGGTCACGCCTGATATCGACTTTCAGCTCTCACACAA
>JBDRUL010000002.1:0-12585 GCA_039801305.1 Caldifarciminota bacterium
TGGTTGTGCTATCCCAGAGTGGCGTATCCTACTCCCTTTACTCTCCGCCACGCGTTGTACCACGCGTTGACTATCGGCTAGGGGTTGCTTTTCTGGAAGAGTGGTACGGAAACGTATACGTGAGACTTCAGCGGGTTATTCCGCTTGAACAGTACCTAGACTACCGGCTGAAACAGGCGATCATCAGAACATGGGCAGAGCAGTCCGCCCATGCACGAGCGCGAGCTGACATCACAGCAGAACCATCCGGGCTTATACCAGACATTGAGCTTCCCAGACTGCCGGTATTTGGAGAAGGCAGCAGGATAGACATAGCTGGCCGCGACCGCATAACTCTTGGCGGGAGTCAGACACGCCAGCTGGGCAGGACAGTAACGCTGGGAGCCCAGAGACTTCTGCCGGAGCTCAAACTTGAACAGGAACTGGCGGTGAGTCTGAACGGTACGATTGGTGAGCGTACTAAGGTGACTATTGACCACGATTCGCAACGTCAGGAGGGGCAGAACAAAGTGAAGCTGTCCTACACCGGTAATGAGGATGAAGTCGTCCAGTCAGTAGAGCTGGGAGATACCCGCTTGGACATTCCGAGAACCGGCTACACCGGCGACCTTCCGACGCACCAAGGGCTATTTGGCGTCTCGGCAAAAGGCAAGCTCGGGGCCGTGGATCTATACGCTGTTGCGTCACGCGAGGAGTCGCAGAGTCAAACTCAAAGCTTCACAGGCCAGCGGCGGGTAACAGTTGACACGCTTTATGACACAGACTATGAGCAGCAGCGTTTCTACCGTATACCCGTTGGTCTTCAGGTTACTGGCGTAAGAGTCTATGTCGACGATCGCAACCCCGGTAACAATCAGTCAGCCATTAAGGCAATTGCTACGGTTTTCCCAGAAGACCCGGCATGGGTGCCAGATACCGCGCGCGGCCAGTGGACGTGGGACCGAGCAGGGGGGGATTTCGACCTTAAGTCACTGAATTCGGACTTTGTCGTTCACCCGGGCAATGTTATCGAATTCACGCCTCCATTGACCAGTCGCGAGGTGGTTGGTCTTGTTATCCAGACAGATTCAGGCGCGGTTGGTGGCAGCACATGGAACGACTCGCTGGTCTTGAAGCTGCTCAAACCTGAGCGGCCTGACTCCCTGTCACTCACATGGGAATATGAGTTGCGCAATACATATTCACTTGGGCGGACAGACATCAAGCTGCATTCCTTGCGCATCTTGAGAAAGGATATGTCTGGGGTCAACTACATAGACTATGAGGATAATCCGGCTAGCCCAGTCTATGGTCGCAAGTTCGTAGACATTCTAGGACTGGACGCCGACGGTGATGGGATCATCGAATACCCCTTTTTCGATGCGAAGCCAGGTCTTGTACGCTTTCCCCAGCATGCTCCTTTCGCGCTCTCTGCGCTTTCTGTTCGTGATTCCTGCATTTACAGGCGTGATCCTGACGAGTTGCGGGAGGGAGAAGGGCGCAAGTATCGACTTGCCGTGGAGTACTCAAGTGCTACCGAGTCATACTACCTCGGGCAGACTGATATCACCCAGAATTCTGAACGTGTTACCGTAAACGGACAGCTCTGGCTACGTGGAACGGACTACAGCATTGATTACCGCACCGGTGTACTGACCTTCATAAGGACTCTGCCCCCCAATGCCGACATCAAAGTGACATATGAGTACCGCCCGCTCTTTATGTTTGCTGAGAGGTCCCTTGTCGGCACCCGCGCCGAATGGACTTTTGCGCAGAACGGAAAGGTCGGGACGAGTGTCTTCTACCGGAATGAAGCATCGCGCGAGGAAGATCCGACGCTAGGCAACGAGCCGTTTCGTCGGACTATAGCGGAGTCAGATGTTTCATATGCCATACGTTCTGATGATGTGACTGCATTCCTTGACCGTCTCCCCGTGGTGCGTGCCGAGGGTCCGGCAAGTATCTCGGTGAGTGCCGAGGGTGCTATCTCCCTACCTGACCCCAACACTCGTGGTGTCGCATATGTGGATGATTTTGAGCAAACAGTGATATCACGCGAGCTTCCCACGACTGCTCTACTCTGGTCACATGCATCTGTTCCTGCGGGTAAGGATACGCTGAGTTTCTGCCGTACGCCCTTGCGCTGGGAGACACCGGAACAGAAAGTACGTAAGGACAGTGTATTCGGCATCGGTATTGGAGACGAGGGGCGCGAAACACAGGATGTGTTGAGAGTCTGTTTCACTCCTGATCCGGGTGGACTGGAATCCTGGGCGGGAATAATGAATGCTCCGAGTGGATCCCAACTTGGTATGAACTTCACTGAGATTGAGAATCTGCAGTTTGTCCTGCGAACGCGGGGTCGTTCCGGCAGTATTCACGTGGATCTGGCCATGTCGCTAGACGAGGATGCGCCCCGTCGGACAGCAGATGGCAGGATCGCAGGCTATAACGGATTTCTTGACACCGAGGACCGTAACATGAATGGGCTGCTTGATGGTCCCGACGAGGATACTGGCTTGGATACTATTGCATCTGCCGATTCACTTCATTCTCCTGATTCACACGACGATGGCAACGATGACTATGACCCGCGTGAGAATCAGAGCGGTACCGAAGGCAACCGTCGACTCGATTCTGAAGATATCGATCGCAACGGTTTTAGTAGGTACAATCACTATTTTCAGATCACCATTCCTCTTGGAGATACGCGCTTTACGACAGATCTGGCAAACGGATGGCGGCGTTACCGCATTCCGCTACGTGATACGTTTCTTGTCGGGAAGGTTGGGAATCCTAGGTGGGAGGATATTCGCGTTGTCCGTCTCTGGTTAGACGGATTTTCGTTACCTGATACGATCGAATTTTTCTCTATGGAGTTTGTTGGGAGCAAGTGGCGAGCGCCACGGATTCAGTCAACCAGAGACAGCATCTCGCCGCCCGTGGATACAATGGAACGGGTTGTGGTCGGGCAAATTTCCAGAAAGACCGATACTGCATATGTTCCCCCATTTGAACCTCGTCGTGATATCTATGGTCAAACCCGGACAGAGGCTTCCCTAGAGTTTTCCTATTTCCACCTGCACCCTTACCGACGTGCTTACGTTGACAGGGCTTACATAACCGCAGAAGACTTTCGTGACTACCGCAGCCTAAGGGTATACGTGCACGATGACACTAATCACCTGACCTTCCTTTTGAGGATCGGAGGAGATTCGGCAAACTGGTATGAGTTCTCAGCTCCCATCAATGAAGGTGTTCTCGTGCCAGGTAGAGACAGCAAGTGGTTTGAGTTCGTCATTCCTCTCGATTCTTTCCCGATTCTTAAGTTGCAGCGTGATTCTGCGTGCGCAGGTGTCCCCTTGGCGTTGCAGCTCGGTGGCTACTGGAGCCGCGGACGGTACTCCGTGCAGGGAAATCCTTCGCTCGCCGAGGTTCGTTACATGGCGCTTGGGATTGTCAACTACGGGCCGGGACGCCACATTTCCGGTTCAGTATGGTTCGACGACATTCGCTTGACCGGACCTCGCCGTGACCCTGGTTACGGATTGCAGGCTAGAGTAGGGCTTGGTCTTTCCGGGATTGCGACACTTAACCTAAACCTTAACTATTCTGACCCTAACTTTCGATCGTTCAGCGAAGCCAGAGGTGTCAAAACAGGTGGGTTCGGCAGTGGATTCGGTGTATCCGGTTCTGTCAATCTCGACAGGTTTCTTCCCTCAAATTTGGGGCTTCTGGTTCCCGTTAGCTGGTCACGTACCACTCAACAGACGTTTCCCAAGTATTCTGCCAGCTACCCTGACTTGCGCGTACGGTCCGATCAGGCAGGTGTCGAGAAAGGTTCGGTAGTGAGCCAAGACATCTCTGTCGATAATCTCAGAAAGCAACGGTCGTCGAACCGGTTTCTAAATTATACTATTGAGTCAATGAGTTTGTCATGGCGCCGACGAGGTGCCTCATCACTATTTCCTCTACGTAGAGATGCCGTTCACTCCACCGCCTGGCGGTGGGGCTACTCCGTTAATCCTGAGGTCAAAGTGCGGCTTGGCAGCGACAAGGATCTGTACCTCCTTCCGCGGAGTCTTCGTGTTGGTATTTCCGACGCTGCCAACCGTACTGTTACCAGTTCTAGGTCTCGTCCATCCGACAGCCTGCGCACTGATACTACTAGTTCCCATCGTTTAAATGCCGATCTTGCCACGGAGCTCTCGCCTATTGAAGATCTAAACATTGAGTATAGCTTGGAAACGGAACGTGATCGATTGGTCAGAAGGCCTGAAACGATCCTGTTCATACCGGCAGGCACTGAGGTATCGCAGTCACAGAACGTCGGGGTTAGCTACGAGTTGGAGATTGGCGAGTTCGTCAATCCCTCGATTGAGCTCGATGCGCAGTACGACCATGATCGTCCGAGGCTTGAAACCGGATACGCACCCTATCGCAATATTGGCAATTCCGGTGAAATATCACTCGGAGCGGATTTTGAACTACCTGAAATTCTCCAGGCTCTTGCCGGTGTCAATCGAGACAGGCGCTTAAGCGGCGGTCACGAGAGTGCTGGTGTGACTCCACAGTTGCGTCACTTGTTTAGCTCAATAGGTAGCGCTCTGGAACCATTGGACTGTAGCTGGTCTATCAGTAGATCAAGCGAGTATGCGGGAGTCAGTCGGATTGCTCCGCTTGGTTATCGCCTAGGGGTTGTAGACACGTTTCCTTTCGAGATAGCGGGTCCTTTCGCCGCTCGCAACCGCGAGCAGTCGTCTAACTTAAGGTTATCGGGGGGAGCCCGCTATAGGGATTTCTCTGTGCGCACCGGCTATGATCGCACACGGGCGCGGGAAGCTGGCATAGTGGGTGCCACAGCAGATTATTCGACAGTCTGGCCGAGTATCGATGTTGGATTGGGACGTGTTCATATGCTGTTCAGTCGTCTGGCGACAGACTCGCGTCTGAGCAGTACGTATCGTCTGCGAACAACAGTCACAGGGGAACTGCTGCCGTGTTCGCTTACTACAGGCTGGCGTGAGACGCTGGGAGTTGTTGGTCGTGTGCTTACAAGATCTGCTGAGTTCAGTCCACTCCTGTCTTGGTCCACTACTTGGAAAAAGAGAATCAATACAACATTATCGGGCAACTACTCAAGGGCTAACGCCATTAGCTATCTTAGTGAGGACGGTCAGGCTAGGATGCAGAGAACTACCACTACCCGTGGCGCAAGTATCCAACTATCCTATGCTTTTTCGGCACCTCATGGTATCATGTTCCTTTTTCTACGACGGCTCCGGTTTTCGTCTGATCTCAGTTTAACTTGGAATCTGCGATACTCGAACACAACGCGCGGCACTCAGGCATGGGAAAGAGGTAGGTATAGGGAAACCCCTGAGCAGGATGATGATGCCGTATCTACATCCCTAGCTGCCTCTTACCGTTTTTCGCGTAGCATTGAGGCCGGTTTGAACACCGGGTTCAGTAACAGCAGGAACAAACGGACGAGAACAGGCTCCCAGCGGACCGATGTCGATTTCTGGATTCTCTTTCGTTTCTGATGAATAGCAAAGAGCGCATAGTAACCATCGGAATTGCAGCTGTTATGGTGCTCGGGGCTTCCGTATCATATGTCCGACGACTACAGCGGAGAACTCGCCATCCCATAGAGATACGGACTCCAGTTTCTGATTCTTCGGACCTGTCGGTGGGCCTGCTTGATCTTAATCACGCCTCGGCAAGACAGTTAGAGGCATTACCGGGGATCGGGCCGGTATTGTCCCAGCGTATAGTCGAATACCGCTTGTCACACGGGCGATTCCGGGAGGTCTCTGATCTGTTGCGGGTTACTGGAATCGGGCCCAAGCGGTTTGCCTTGATCAAGCAGCTCGTTACAGTTGGCTCCTCGTCTGATTCCGGGGTTGTGGTAAGGCAGAGCAGCGGGAAGCGCTTGCGTTTAGACGACTGATTAGCCAAAGAAGCGTATACGAAGTAAGGGCAGGGTTAGTATTCAGATTGGTATCCTCCAGTCGTCTGTGCAGCAGACGCAGAATTGTCGTGAGGTTTCGGCTGGAACAGTTGGCAGTGAGGAAGGGGCACGAACTAGAAGATATCTCGTGGTGTGGGACGTCGAGGCCGAGTTTCGCCTTCAGTAGGCCACGGTACAGCGCGAAAAGCGTTCTGGAAAGTTCCGGAGCAGAAGCAGCAAGGAGAGGACAGTTGGGGGGTATTGTCGAGGAACCACCTTTGCCTGCTGTGTCAGTGTTTGAGCTGCACAGGTTGCAACTGATAACCGCCGGATCATTGCCGCCACTATGGAGATAGCGCAAAGCTTCTCCCGGCGAGCCCTGCGCATATAGGACAGCTGCCGAAAGCGAAGCAGCAGTGTTGTCGTGAGTGCGATTACGCAACCATTTCGCCATAGTACTCGAGTCAATCGGGGCAAAACGAAGCAAACGGCAGCGAGAACGAACGGTACCGGGAATCAACCAAGGCCGGTCGGTGCAGAGTACAAAAGCTGTGTTTGGATGAGTTTCTTCCAGCGTCTTCAAAAGGGTGGCAGCCGATTCAGCGTTTAGCCGGTGGGCATGAAGAATGATAAAAAAGCGGTAGCGTGCGGTCAGCGGCGGTTTCACTGACTCTAATCGCATCCAGCGGGCCAACTCGACGCCTATAAGGGCTCGTTCATCAACTGGGGGTTGCATAGTACCCAATCTATACTCTGGGTATTCGCGGTAAAGTGCTTCGGATAGTTCTTCTTGGGACGTTTCCTTGGGGAATCGTGTAGGTAGAATGAGTCGAACATCGGGATGCGTAAGTCTTGCAATGCTTATACAGGTATGACAGTTACCACAACCGACGTGTTGGCCTTGGCGTGCACTTTGTGCTTCGCAGTTGACGGCTTGGGCGAAAAGTAGAGCGGCGGTCCGTTTGCCGACGCCTGTTTGGCCGGCAAACAGCAATGCAGGAATACGCTGAGCACGCATAATAGCGATTAGTGTCTTGCTGATTCTTGGGTGGCATAGCAGGAAATTCTGTGGCGTATCGGTGATTTCGTCGTTACTCATCACTGCGCCTGCAGAGCCACTGTTCGGGGTCAAGCGGCTGACCCTGATTCCGTATCTCAAAATGGAGGTAGTCAGACACAGTTCCCAGTGTTGTCCCAGGCGTTACTCCGCTACCAACTGCAGTCGAAATTTCGTCCAAGTTCCCATAAAGCGTGTAATAGCCGTCTCCGTGGTCAACGATAGCCAGGTTACCGTAGCCGAGAAAGCGATCGGAAAAAACCACCTGGCCCGCGGCCACAGCAGAGACGGTCGCCTTGGCGGTGGGCTGAATATCCATACCTAGATTGGTGGTTCTTGTTCGGTACCGTGGGTGGGTGCGTGAACCGAATTTCGCGATCACGCGACCTTCGACAGGCCAAGGAAGATTTCCCCTGAGTTTTAAGAAAGCGGCTTCTCCTGCCGATCGAGAGTGTCGATTCTGGAGTTCGGTAAGCATACACTGCAGCGTTTCGACTGAGCGGGAAAGCTCTTCGCCGGTGGCGCGATTGGCAGCCCGCGTCGAACGGATTTGCTGCAAAAGGCTAGCTTGGTTTGCTTTCTCCTGTAGGAGTTCCTGTTCGCGCTCTCGTGATTCTTGGACTAGGTGTTCAAGGTGGCTACGTGCCGCCAAGAACTGATTCTGTCGCTGGAGGAGTTCGGACCGGAGATGGCCTATGTCAGACAGGAGCTGTCGATCTACTCGAATCATCCACCGTAGACCCCAAACACGGGAATAGAAGTCGGACAGAGATTTTGAAGAAACGAGGGCATGCAAGGGGAGCAGGCGTGTGTACTTGTATACTCCTCTTAATCTAGCTCCAAGGAGTTTCTTGCGGTCGAGTAACTGCGTTTCAAGAGATTCGGTGGATGCCGAAATTCTGGCAAGTTCTGAAGAATAACATTGAATCGAAGCGTCCAACGTTTTCAGATGGGCAGCGATCGCGTGTATGCGCAGATCGCAGCGTTCAAGTTGTTCCAAGCAACTCTGTTCTTTGCTGTTGAGGTCGGTTAGCTCCAGGTCGAGCCGTTCAAGCTCTCTTCGCGTGGAATCCAACTGTCTTCTGATTGCGGAGATGGAGTCGTCGAGAATACTGGAGCCGGGTCTAGCGTAAGACATTCCGAAGGACGGGAAGACTGACGTGCCAAGAAGAAGTAACAGTGCTCTAAGGCGGGGCGAGTTCACGGTATTTGGTTGATGAAATTCATGCTAAACCCTACGTCGTAGAGCGAAGATTGATCCAACGAAACCGAAAGTGAGACCGAGAGACACGTCCAAGGCAAACGTTTGAATCATAGGAATCTCGGGGATAGGAACAGATGAGCGCGTGATGATATAAATGACGATTAGTATGAGGAATGCAATAAGTCCGCCGCAGATTCCTTGTGCAGTTCCCTGCAGGATGAATGGGAGTCTGACAGTAAGTGGAGAAGCACCAACAAGCTCCATTATCTCTATCTCCTGACGATGTGACGAAACTGAAGAATCGACCGCCTGGAATACTATGAATATGGAGGAGACAACAGTTATTAGCAAAACTACGCCATCGACGAAACTGGCTGTACGCACAGCTCGAGCAAGTTGCATAATTGCGTCCTTGCTTGACCAGACCTCTGTTACCCCGGGAAGAAGTCGCAGTTTCTGCTCGAGGTTGGCCAGTTGTTCAAACGAGGATAGACCCGGGCCTAGGGTTAGCCTCAGCGAGGCAGGCAGAGGGTTTGAGTCGATCGCATTGAGCAGGTCAACGTCGTCGCCGAGGTCTGTTCTTAGTTCTGCAAGGGCCTCGTCTTTGGTTACGAAACGCACCTCTTGAACTCCTTCTAGCATCGAGGCCTGTGAGACGATACTAATACAGTCGGCAGCGGCTGCATCTGTAACAAAAGCGTAAATCTCTCCCCGTTTCGCAATCACGTTCAGCAGTACCGAAAGGGCGAATGTGATGATCAAAAATACTGTCATTAGCATTATACAGGCGGCAATGACCAGTGAAGCTAAAATGAATTGTGTACGTCGCCTGCTGATACAACGCCAGCCCTCGCGCAGTAAGTAACCGGTGTTCATTTAGGACAGGTCGTCCCGCACAACGCGCCCCGCGTCCAAAACTATGCGTCTGCGACCTGTTGCTTCCGCCAGCTTAGCATCGTGTGTTGCCATTAAAACCGTTGCGCCTTCGTAGTTGATGTCCTTCAGAATGTTCAGGATATCGCCTGATGCCTGGGGGTCGATGTTACCGGTGGGTTCATCGGCCAAGATGAGGTCAGGCGACTTTACAAGCGCGCGGGCAATGGAAGCTTTCTGCTGCTCACCTCCTGAGAGTTGATGAGGGAAACAATCCCGCTTGTGCAGCAATCCCAGTCGACCTAGTGTTTCTTGAATACGGGGGGCGATCGTGTCAGATTGTAGCCCGACAGCGCGTAGGACGAATTCCAAATTCTCGTAAATTGTTCGATCGGGGAGTAAACGGAAATCCTGGAAGATTACTCCAATACGGCGGCGAAGTTGAGGAATTCTCTTTTGAGGCATTGTCACAACGTCTTCTCCCAATACTCGAATCTCTCCCGAGTCGGGTAGCTCGTGTCGGTAGAGAAGACGCAACAAAGTTGTCTTGCCAGCACCGGTGGCGCCAAGGAGAAATACGAAGTCTCCCTTCTGTACTGTTAGTGATACGTCAGTCAGAGCTGGCCACGAATCACCGTAAAATTTAGAAACCTCAGTCAGGACGACTGCGTAGGGGCTTATGTCAGTAATCAAGTCTGAGTGAGTGGATTGTAATGGGTGCTTTTCTCGTTGTGGCATCGTTTAGTTGGCTCCATTTCTGGAGGCCATTCCTGGTTCAGGCTAGGTACCACTTTATTAGACAGCAACAGGCAAGGAATCCGTCACGAGCACCTATTTTCTTGCCAATTCGTCTGGCATTATAGCTTATAGGTACTTCTGCAATCCGGCAGCCCAGTCGCGAAAGCTTCGCCGTAATCTCGGGCTCGATCTCAAATCTACTTGACGAAAGATTCAACCTCTCGAGCACCGCTCGCCGAATTGCTTTGTAGCAAGTTTCCATATCGGTAACTCGTGACCCAAAAAGTACGTTGGTCAAGAACGTAAGAAAGACATTGGCGAGGCGAGAGGCGAGAAGGAAGTTACGTCGAGGCGGCTGGGCGCAACGGAGAAAACTGGTACTCCTTCGAAATCGCGAACCGTACACCGCATCAACGGTCGCGTCGGAGAAAGGGACAAGCAGACTGGGATACTCGGAAGGGTCATACTCAAGGTCAGCGTCCTGAACAATGACTATGTCACCGCGCGCATGAGACAAGGCCGTTCGTATTGCAGCTCCTTTGCCACAGTTGCTGCTGTGTACGAGAAGCTTGATGCCAGAGATAGCCTGCAGGCACTCAAGGGTATGGTCGCTGGAGTGGTCGTCAACTACGATGATTTCTTTCACCACAGGCGATGCCTTAACTCTTTCGATAAGGTCACGTATCGAGGATTCTTCATTATAAGCGGGGATAATAACCGAAAGCAACACTACTTAAAAGGTGATAGAACCGTGACGGGCTCAGAACAGGGTCTGTGCTCCCTAAGGCAGATATCTGTCTGACGGCGATAAGTGGCGAGAAAGGATGAAAGCCTCTCCAAGACCCTTACTGTCGCGACGCCTAGGGAAAGGCCGCTGGCAAGAGCACGGCGATGCTTGCAGGCGGCGGCGAATTCGCGACACTGTCTCGTCAAAGGGAGTTCTTCGAAAGGAATTTCGCCCTCAAGTGGTTCGCGTATGTCGATGACAGATCCGCCTGCCACGATGCGGAACTGACGGATACTTCTCTTTCGCCATGCAGCAAGACCTTTCATGATTACACCGTTGGCAAACCTCAAAAAGTACTCAACGGACAGTTGCCCATTTGCACGACACCAGGAAGTCTCAGGCTCGCCAGCGAGTTTGATTGCCATGGCGATATCGTGCGGTGCTAGGTCCCATAGCACTACGGCTGGAGTAGCGACAGAATAGAACGCTATCGCTGAGTCGAAAACGGCACTACCGTTAGAAGTGCGTCGAGCAAGCAGGAGACTAGAGCGGAGCGGGTAGCAGGTACGAAACGCCCGCTGAAAATCTGCAGTGAAAATTGGAGTATGTCCAACCGCAACAAGGCGATGGTAGTGACTAGCCACAGACGATAACCTGAGTGCCTCATCGAAGGAGATTGTCATTGGTTTCTCAACCATCACGTCCAAGCCGGCTGTCAGAAGGCGTTCGGCGATTTGATAGTGGGTGTCAGGTGGTGTAGCAACTATGGCGGCATCGACATTTCCATTCACCAACGCTGAGATGTCGGCTAGTACTCTGCACTTCGGAGCAATGTCGCGCAGGATTGGTACCGCCCTTTCGCGTGCCGAAGGTGAGGAGTCGACTGCGGCTACCAACTCGCAACAGTCCAACAACCCAAGCGTACGACAATAGGCCATGCCCCAGCGGCCGAGACCGACTACAGCAAGAGCAAGACAGTCCACGTTCTACTAGGTGTAGATACTACGAAACCAGTCAATCGTTGATGCCAAGCCCTGTTTGAGAGGAACGGAGGGTTTCCAGCTGAGCAGGTGCATTGCGCGGGATATGTCGGGCTTGCGTTTTCTGGGATCGTCCTCCAAGGCGGGGAGAAACCTCATTCTGATTTTACGCTTGAGGGCCCGTCCTAGGATTTGAGCAAGACCAAGAATCGTTGTCTCTTCCGGGCTTCCCAGATTAATTGGCATTGGGTCGGGGCAACGGGTGAGCCTGAACAGTCCTTCTACCATGTCTGTAACATAGCAGAAACTACGTGTCTGCATTCCATTTCCGAAGATTCTTAACGGCCGACCCCGAAGTGCACGCATAATCATGTCGGGGATAACTCGTCCATCATCAGGTTTCATCCGGGGACCGTAGGTGTTGAAAATCCTTGCTATGCGTGTGCTCAGGCCATACTTACGATGATATGCCATGGTCAGAGCTTCGGCGTATCGCTTGGCTTCGTCGTAGCACGATCGAACTCCCACAGGGTTGACGTTTCCCCGGTAGTTTTCCTGCTGCGGATGAACCTCGGGGTCGCCGTAAACCTCGGATGTGGAGGCAAGGACAAACACTGCCTCCTTGCGAACGGCTAGGTCTAGAAGGTTGCGGGTGCCAAGCGAACCGGCCGCTAGAGTCTGGAGAGGAAGACGAAGATAATCCCATGGCGAAGCCGGAGAGGCAAGATTAAAAATTACCTCGGCCCGTCCACGTAACGATAGTGGTCTTGTGACGTCGGCGCGATGAAAACGGAAGTACGGATTGCTTAGTAGGTGTTTGATGTTTCTCATTGAGCCCGTGAGAAGATTGTCGACACAGATCACGTAGAAGTTTTTTTCAAGCAGGTATTCGCAGAGGTGCGAACCGATAAAGCCCGCGCCGCCAGCAACTATTGCGCGGGGACGTAACCCGGCAACGCTACCCTTTGGGGAGAACTTGTGAGTGGACACAGACTAACGTCCAACTCCTACGTACGTAAAACCGAGTTTCTCAACTGCACCTCGATCAAACATATTACGGCCATCACAGATTAT
>JBDRUL010000002.1:12595-19991 GCA_039801305.1 Caldifarciminota bacterium
GGTAGCGAGATCCAGTTCGAGAAATTCAGGCCAATCTGTAAGGATCGCTAGCAGGTCTGCACCATCAGCAACGTCTTCAGCCCTCTTGCAGAACTCGATTCCCTTGATTACCTGCCTAGCCTTGTTCATTGCCTTTGGGTCGTATGCTCTGACGCGGGCGCCTTCGGCAACAAGCTGCCCAATGATGTCGATGGAAGGAGCAAAACGCATATCGTCAGTATTTGGTTTGAATGCGAGTCCCAGAACACCGATATTCTTGTCCCTCAGATTCCAAAGCAGTGCCTTAATCTTGCGTATGAAACGATGCTTCATTTCCTCGTTGATCCGCTGGACCTCTCTGAGCAATGCGAAATCGTAGCCAAGTTCACGACTGATGGCAATGAAGGCAGCTAAGTCTTTAGGGAAGCAAAACCCGCCGTAGCCGATTCCGGCATTCAGGAATGCTGTTCCGATTCGTGAGTCCATTCCCACGCCTTTCGTAACCATTTTGATATCAGCCCCGCATGCCTCGCAAATTATTGCCAGAGCATTAGCAAAGGATATCTTCATCGAAAGAAAGGCGTTTGAGGCGTGTTTGATGAGCTCTGCGCTGGCGATGTCGGTGACAATGACAGGTGCGTTCAACGGGCGGTAAACCTCAAGCAGTACATCTCTTGCTCGTTCCGTCTCAACGCCGATTACAATTCTGTCTGGTTTGAGGAAGTCGGCGACTGCAGATCCTTCGCGGAGAAACTCCGGATTTGAGGCTACGTCAAACGGCGTGGCGTTACGGTTGTACCTTTCTATGGTAGTTCGTATCCATTTGCCAGTTTGCACAGGGACAGTCGATTTCTCCACCACTACGGTGTAATCTCTCATCGATTCGCCTATGTGACGTGCCACGTGTTCAACATGGGTCAGGTCCGGTTCTCCGTTCTCACGAGGAGGAGTACCAACCGCGATGAAGCAGACGCTGCATTTGCTCACCGCCTCTCTGATGTCGCAGGTGAAGTGCAAATGACCAGCACGCCGAGCTTGCTTGATTATGTCTGCAAGACCCGGTTCGTAGATGGGGATCCCGCCCTGTTCAAGAAGAGCGATCTTTGCGGTATCGTTGTCTACACAAACTACCTCATGACCAATCTTGGCGAGGCACGCACCCGAAGTCAGTCCGACATAACCCGCACCGATCACTGCGATTTTCACGCTCCGACTATATCGAATCGCTGTACCAAGTCAAGACGAGGTCTTCAAGTATTCGCCACACTGTTTCAGGGTGGAGAACACAAACAATTGCGCGTCAAATTGATAGCATGGCCCGGCAGACACGCGGACATGGGAGCAGGCAGCCAACGCGGCTGCTGACCGAACTGCAGATAAAGTGTGTCTCTAATCTTTCTGCGGCGAGGGAAATGGGACGTGCAACTGGGATGAAAGAGGGGAACGCGTGGGTGAACTGCAAAGCGAATCACCAAGGAAGTGAGGAAAAGTAACTGTTTCGCTGTCAGTCTTTCCGTAGAGGTGATTAGTCCTTGCCGCTACGGAAAGTGATTTTGTTCTGTGACTGGTGAGCTTTCTCTGTCTCAACAGTTCCAGCCTCCTTAGATCTCCGGCTTCAAGTAATCTTCTCAAGCAGTATGTGTCTTGAATACGCCGGGCAGTGGTATTCGTGTTTGACAATCCGACACCGTACTCTATACTCCTAAGCCCTTGACAGGAATCCTTTTGCTAGCCCTCGGGTTTACACTGTACGGGGTCGGTGAGTACCTGTTGCACCGCCGCAGGCTTGAAGATATACCTTACCGCATACAGGTAAACGGCACAAGAGGAAAATCATCGGTTACGAGGCTGATAGCGGCCGGGTTGCGGGCAGGCGGATTTCGCGTGGCCGCCAAGGTGACAGGGACAAAACCAAGGTTCATCATAGGTGATAGAGAGGAACGTCCGGTCCGTAGACTTGGTCGAGCGAACATTGCAGAAGAGATGCGGGTAGTCCGGCTTGCCCGTGAGCTCGGTGCCCAGGTCCTTGTTATCGAGTGTATGGCGTTAGTACCTCAATATCAGCACCTAGAAAGTCGTCTACTAATCAAGCCAACACACGGGGTGGTCACGAATGTCAGGGCTGATCACTTGGACGTCATGGGGCCCACGGTATTCGATGTCGCCCGAGCGCTGAGTAACACGATTCCACAAAGAGGCTGTTTTTTTACCGCTGAGCGGAGCGAACTGGGGGTGTGGTTGGTGAGGCAGGCACCAGCGGAAGTTAACTCAGTCATCTCAGATCCTGAAACAGTCAGTGACGAGGAGATGAAAGGCTTTGCTCATATTGAGCACAAGGAGAACGTCGCTCTGGCGCTAGCAGTCTGCGAAGCCTTCGGTATTGAACGAAGAACAGCTCTTGCTGGCATGTACCGTTCTCTACCAGACCCGGGTGCAATGCGAATTTACCATATCGAAACTGAGCGGGGAACCATGGAACTTGTTAATACTCTTGCAGCGAACGATCCTGATTCCATACGGAAGCTCTGGTTGATGGTCAGTGCTCGCTCTGAGAGAAGAGTTGTGTTGGTAAACTGCCGGCGTGATCGCGTCGACCGGTCAAGGCAGCTTGCCGAGCTGGTAGTTCACTTCCCGGCCGTGGCTTACGTAGCAACCGGCGGTCTCACCAAGTTTTTTCTTCGTAAGGCGGTGGATGCTGGAATAGACAGCTGTCTTCTGGCTGACTTAGGAGATGAACGAGACCCTGCTGAGGTTTTCGCCAAGGTGTGCGAGTTTGTCCGAGGGCGAACTTTGGTCTTTGCTACCGGTAATACTGTAGGATACGGCGAGCGGCTGATGTCCTACTTTATAGCGCAGTCCGCGCAGGAAAGGCAGGACCTCGGTGGTTGTTGAAGCAATAGGTTTAGGCATGATCGCTTCCTTTGTCATGACGGAGGCCATGGGACTGGCTGCAGGCGGCATAGTTGTTCCGGGCTATTTTGCTATCGCGCTTGGTGAACCCCAACGTGTTGTCGCCACTTTGGCCGTGGCGCTGGCAGTCTACTTGATCTCCCGGATTTTGTCGAACTGGATGTTGCTTCACGGCCGGCGTCTCTTGATATTTAGCGTCCTTCTGGGCTATCTCTTGGGCTACGCCACCCGGCTTGTCCCGCCCATATGGATTCAGACAAGGCGGATGGAGATACAGGCGATCGGTTATGCGATTCCTGGGCTGATTGCTTACTGGATGAGTCGGCAGGGAGCAGTTGAGACCATATCGACTCTCCTTTTTGCCGCCGTACTGACGCGACTTGTGGTGATTGTGATCTCTGGCGGTAGTCTATGATTCGCCAGCGCTCGGGTAAGGTTTCTCGCGCTACGCTCTTGCTTCTCTGTTTCATGGCGTTGCTGTTTTCGTTCGTTGAGGGACTTTCGGTAAGAGTTCGTCGCAGCCGTGACTACGAGCTTAAACTTGCCAGCGCGCGACTTGCTCAGCAGGCGCTGAGCCTCTTGAAACAAGAGAGGGATCGACTCGGGTTGCCGATTGACAGCGTGAATGATCCCAATGGGACGGGTCTGATCGGCCTTGCCTACTCGGCAGTCAACTATGGCCGTTCTGATATAAGTGATGCGCTGACCTCCTCAAATCCTGACTTTGCAGCTTTATTTGTGGAGCTGCTCAAGAACGCAGGGGTCAGACGGGGCGATTCGGTCGGAATCAGCTGGGATGGGACCTATCCAGCGCTAAATGTGAACTTACTCGCCGCTGTTACCGTTCTTGCGCTCAGGCCAGTTATTGTGACTGCGCAGACCTCAAGTTCGTGGGGTGCGAACTACCCTGGCTTCACTTGGCTCGACCAAGAGAGGTGCTTACGAAAGTCTGGCATATGGTTGTATCGTTCATGCTTGGCGACGTTGGGCGGGGCTGATGATGCAGGCCGAGGCTTGTCGCCAGAGGGCAGATTCCTGTTGGCTGCTGCTGCGGATTCTGCCGGAGTTGAACTTTTCATTCCAGAATCCCTTTGTCAGGGAATCGAGAGGAGGCTAGAGCTCTTTAGTGGATGCCGAACTGTGGTTGTCATAGGTAGGTCGGCAGTTGACTTTGGGGGTACCGAGACAAAGGTGGCCTCGCGACTGTATACCAGTCGACCGCGTTCCATGGCGCCTGAAGGACTTGTTCCTTCCTTGCTTTGTCGAGGTAAGCGGGTGGTATATGGTGGCGATCCCAGTCGGATGGCAGCGGATTTCAGACTGCCTGTTGCCCCCGTCCCTATACCAGAGTTTGGTAAGTCACGGCTATATGTTGAACGACGGTACTCGGTAATTCTGGCTCTGTGTCTTGCTTCGGTTCTTTTGGGACTTCTTTGGTTCGTAGTCCGATATGACGTCGAAGAAATTCTATTTGGGGTAAGCTCGGGTGAATTCGAACAGGGGGCGGTTTGAGCACAAGATTAGCATCCTGCCTACTACTCATTCTTGTGTCCATTTGGCCCTGCAGTGCTTCGATAAGATTTGTTGGGGACGGGCAGCCCGTGGAGATAAGTGTAGTCCGGCGCATGAACGTAGAATATCGGTTGGTCACACGTGATAGACCGCTAGATTTTATTGTGGTTGCCTCGAAGCCAGGATGTGTGCAATCAGACAGCAACTGGCTGAGGGTTTACACTCGGGTGTTCTGGTCTTCCACATCGCAGGGCTCACAACGCTATTCACTTTCCTTCTTCTGTGCAGATTCCGAAATACGGCGGATCGAGCTCGAAACGCGCAGGTCAATGAGCAGCTATGGCCCCGGCGGACGTAGCGTAGGTGAGTGGCGTTCCTTCTTTGTTCGCATTCCGGCCTGTGAATCCCGTTGCCGCATCGTCCTTAATCCGTGTGACGTTGAAACCCTGGCGGTGAGAATTGCATTTCGCTCCCCCCGTCCTTGGCAACCGTACCGTTTGAGTGGTCTTAGAAGAATCACCCTATTGGAACGCTCTAATCGACAGGATACAGCGGGTAGGGTTTTTGGGTGCGTACGGCCAGGCCAAACCGTTGCGTTTCCATTGAGAGGACCGTGTCGGGTTCGAGTTAGGACAAGAATTAACTACGACCCGTCAATGTCAGATAGGCAGAGCTACACGGTTATGCTTAGAGACGGCGATCGTGAGCTTAAGTCCGCCTTGCTGCATGCAACCCGGAGCATGACTGCTGTCTTTGCTGAAATGCCCGAGGTTGTCCCTTCAACGGAACGTTCTACCTACTTTGAGCTAGAAGGTGGCTATCACACGGTTACGTTAGTTCTTGGTGGAACCATAGCAAGTAGCGGAGCCATAGCGGTAGAGGTGCTACCCGCCGAAAAGTATGAGTAGTTGCTATGCACTAGGCCTGTCCATCTGTACTGCGCTTGTGGTGGCAGTCAGCGTTGGTTCGACCTTGGAAGCATCGTTAGGTTACTGCGACAATCTTTTCCTTCTTTCGGCCACAGATATTGATTCATTTCTTCTTTCACGCAATCCCTCGCGTTTTCCGTATCGGTCGGTAGATGACGCTGATTTGACAGCGGCTTGGTCCGCAAGCTGGCGGTGTCCTCAAGTTGGGCGCATACGGATTCGTTTGATGACCCGCTGGTATATGGCTAACTGGGAGAAGAGCTATTCTGTCATGAGGGCTGCGCTTGAGCGGAAAGCATTCAGAAGAACAACCGCCGGACTCTCAGCTCTGTGCATGCCGAACCGGCTGATCCGCCATTACCGCCGCCTTGATCAGAGCCAGAAAGACGACTATTCAGAGTGTCGCTTCACAGAATATTTGCTGACTGTCGAGCTTCGGTACCGGGTAGGGATGTTCAAAGCACAACCTTGTTACGGCATTGAGATTGATGACTACCTGCCGGAGTTCGAGCCGTATGACTCCAGAATACACCGGCTGAACGTTGAACTTGAATGGTTGCTGGCGTGGGGAATCAGTCTTGTTGTCGATTACAGATTAAGTATCTCGCAAGCACGAGGGCCGGTTCCGGACATATCTTTTTTTCAGAAGGGATTGCAAGTTGGAGTGGAGGCCAGCCCGCCACGATTGTCGCGTCTTCTGGGACGAGCCAAATACCGTTGTGAGTGCAGAGCCTACACAACTGTCAATCGTCCCGAAGTTGACCCGGGTCACGTCGGGCGTAGGGACCACACTGGAGGCCTTGAGCTTGAAGTTAGCTATCGGTTGGGTAGGATCGATTTGGTTGCCGCATGTGATTATGAGAGGCGAAGGGCGCATGCACCGTATTCAGTAGTGACGGATGAGATTAAGGACTATGATGTTATTATCACCAGGCTTGGTATAGTGCTACGAACCGATAGGATCCCTCGGTGACAGGCACAGCGGGAAGTAGTCGGATTCCTCGAATTGTCTTGATTGCTTATTCCCTTCACGTTTTGCCAATCGTGATATTTGCTGGTTGTCGCCGGCCTCTGCCAGTGCCTGAGCGAGTGGAACTGACTTCTCCTTCGGATGGAGCTGTCCTGCGGCATCCTGAGGTCACGCTGACTTGGGTAGACGCTGGTTTCTGTAGTTGTTATCTTCTGGAAGTGAGTCAGAACGATCGTTTCACAAACCTTGTCTACAATGATACCGTACAAGGCTGTCAGATTGTCATATGTCTAGGGTGCGACGGATCATACTTTTGGCGCGTGAAAGCAATCAGCGCTGATGGTGTCACTGGTGCTTGGTCTGTTACCAGACGCTTCCGTCTAGAACGCTTTGGAATTGTAGCTGAGCTCCCACTGCCTGGCTACTCGCACCGTGTTGCCGTAAGAGGCAATACTGCCTGCGTCGCCTGCGGACAAGCTGGTTTGATACTGGTTGATGTCAGCGATCCATTGGCGCCGACCATTCGAGCTGCAATAATGGATTCGCTGAACGAGGCTTGGGGTGTCGCAACTAATGACAGCCTAGCCTTCGTTGCATATGGGAATAAGGAACTGATGGTCGTGGATATTCGGCATCCCGATAGTCTTGTAGTTAAGGGAATTCTTGAATATCCTCAGCCTGCTTACGGATTTGGCGTGGCGCTAATGGACACATTTGCCTGCGTTGCGGCGGACGCGCAGTTCATTCTTGCAGATGTTTCCGACGCACGCCATCCAGCACTGGTGTTTCAGTACTACTACCCGCGTAGCTGTCGGGATATCGCGGTTAGTGGCGGTTTTGGCTATGTAGCAATAGAACAACTGGGAATTGCTACTTGGCGGCTGGATACCTTCCCGCCTCGCCAACTCGCTAGTCTCGATACGCCCGGGAATGCCAGAGGTATAGCTGTAACCGATGGATATGCCTATGTTGCCGATGGCCGGGCGGGTTTTCTTGTAGCGAACGTGAGCCATCCCGCACAGCCAGTGCACGTAGCCAGTATCCCGTTGTCGGGTTACGCGAACGCTGTTGCGATAGCTGACAGCTTTGCCTATGT
>JBDRUL010000003.1:0-15299 GCA_039801305.1 Caldifarciminota bacterium
CACCCGGGCGTCATCGCCTATCAGCCGCTCCAGCCCCAGAACATAATGATCAGACCGGCGCGACCGCATATGCCGGTTCGCCACACTGTCCTGCAGCAGCATATACCACTGCGGCTCCTGATAGTGAACCCCCCAACCGAGATTCAGACCGATCCCACCCGGCAGCAGACTGGTCGAGAAGCCCAAACGGGGCGATACCGTCCATTCGCCGGTATAGCCGAACCAGTCAGCGCGCACGCCGAGTGTCAGGGTGCCGAGCCTGATCAGACCCAGCCGGTGCTGCAGGTAGGCACCGGTCTTCCACGACTGCGCCCTGGCTGAACAATCTATCAGCGCCACATACGGTCTGCCCAGCGTGTCAAGTAGTGGCGTCGAGTCGATTACCACCGAATCCGGGCCGTACTGGTAACGGAAGACCGTATCCGGAGCGATATAGAAACCAAAATCCGAGCCCACCCGGCTTGCGTTAATGCCTGCCTGTGTCTCCTGACCATCTGCCAGCCGCAGCGAAAGATCATATCGGCAACCATAGCTCGACTCGCCGGTACTGGTCACCTGAATCGTATCCTGCCAGAGGCTGTCCCTTGTCGCAATACCCTTCCATTCCGCGCCAGTCCCGGACAGCAGAAACCGACCGTGACCGGTCTTACCAAACAGGCTCTGCAGTGCCAGCCCGCCGGCTGTTCTGAAGGTCTGATACCGGGCAGAGTAGCTGTATTTGACCACATCCTCGCCCGCCTTCAGCACGATTTTGTCCCAGCCTGCCAGCCCGAGCAGCGTCAGCTCCTGACCATCAGCAAAACGCAACGTGGCCTTGGCGAGCAGATTGTCATAGTAAGGCACTGCGCTCATCCCCCAGACTCCACTGGCAGACATTATCTCCAGAAAACTCTTGTGATACGAGCCGATGAAGGAGTTGCCCCTGCCCGGTAATGGAAACCCGAAGACCGCGCCCAGCCCGGCCATGCCCATATCGATGTTACCGTCAAAGCCTCTGGCTGATCCCCGCTTCAGGCTAATATCCATCACCGATGACGTCCTGCCACCATAGCGTGCCGGGAATGCTCCGGCGACAAAATCAACCTCCCGCACCAGCAGTCCGTTCAGCATATTGATCGGCCCGCCCTGTGTAGTAAACGAGCCGAAATGGTTCGGATAGGGAATCTCGATGCCATCAACCAAAAACAGGTTCTCGTTCGGGTTACCACCACGGACAATCACCTCGTTATCCTGGTCTCCGGAAGAGACGACTGCGGGCATCGCCTGAACAACGCGCTGGATATCGCCATTACCTCCAGGCGCAACCCTTATCTCTTCAGCCGCAAAGTTCCGTTCTGAGACCGGCGCATCCTTCACCTTCGGGAAATGGTCTGGTCTCACCACCACTTCTGCCAATCGCGTGGGTTCAGGCGACAGCCGGAACTCCACCTCGGTGGCGTGGCCCGGATTCACTGCGACCGGTGTCCTCACCTGTGCCCGGTATCCGACCATCGACGCTTCAACCGACCATGTCCCGGCCGGAACCCGGGTGATGACAAACCTGCCGCTGGCATCAGCCGCAGCACCAAGGTCAAGCCCGCTTACCACCACGCTGGCACCAGCCAGCGGCTCGCGAGTGCCCGCATCCACCACCAGACCGACAATACTGCCAACCGGCGCCGAGATACCGGTGCCGGCGAGAAGCAACGCCATCGTAACTCTGATCATGGCCACTGTTCCTTTCCCGTCTTAAGCCGACCTGACTGAATGACAATAGTTGTGCAATTCCCGGCCCGCGTCCCATTCTAGCAACTCCGTCTCCTGAGTCCAGCGCTCGCCACCTTGACTTCTCTGCTGTTCCGAATAGAACTTATGCGCGTGAAAGAAGCCTTCGCCCGACGGCTCAGCCGTATTCCTGACTACCTGTTCAGGGAGCTGGACGACCTCAAAGCCTCTGTTCGCTCCGGGCTCATCGATCTCTCAGAAGGCAGCCCTGATCTGACACCACCAAAGCCGATTCTTGCCGCATTTGCCAAAGCCCTCAAAGATCCGGCTAACCACCGCTATCCCAGCTACGCGGGGAAGCTCTCGGCACGGGCAGCGGTCGCTGACTGGTACCGGCGCCGGTTTAGGGTGAAGCTCGACCCGGAGACCGAAGTCACAATGCTTCTCGGCTCGAAGGAGGGCGTTGCTCATCTTATCTGGGGGGTATGCGACAAGGACGATATCGTAGCCGTCTGTGACCCCGGTTATCCGGTCTATGCCAATCAGACCCGCCTTGCCGGCGCTTCACTCTGCCCGGTTCCGCTCGAACAGCAGCACGGCTTTCTGCCAAGCCTCAGCTGGCTCGAGAGCATTGCCCCCAGATTGAAACTGCTCTGCCTGAATTTCCCGAACAACCCCACCGCCGCTGTTGCGGACATCGATTTCTACTCGGCAGTTGTGAAGCTGGCACTCAGACACGGGTTCTATGTCGTCAACGACAACGTCTACTCAGAACTGACGTTCGATACAAAGGTGCCGAGCATCCTGCAGGTTCCGGATGCCGGGCAGTGCTGCCTTGAATTCCATTCGCTCTCAAAGACATTCTCTCTTGCCGGCTGGCGCATCGGAATGGCAGTCGGCTGCCGCTCGCTTATCGCTGCGCTGCTCAAGATAAAGCAGAACACCGACTCCGGACCGTTCGGGGCAATTCAGGACGCTGCTGCCTGGGCACTGAAGCATGGCTCCAAGCTCGCCGAAAAGAACCGCCGCACCTATCAGCGACGCCGGGACCTCTTCTGCCAGGCACTTGCCCGGAACGGCTGGACAGTACCCGTCCCTGCTGCCACCTTCTATGTCTGGGCAAAGCTGCCCGACTCATCCGCTCAACAGGAACTGGACGACGCACTCTTTGTCCAGAAGATGCTCAAGTACTGCCGGGTAATGGCTGCACCCGGATCCGGCTTCGGTCAGTGTGGTCGCGGGTACGTCAGGTTTGCGCTGGTAGCCAACGGCAGGCTTCTCCAAGAGGCGGCTGCCCGGATAGGACGCTGGCTCAGCAGGCGCTAGATGCCACTGATAGTCCAGAAGTTCGGCGGCGCGTCTCTCGCCGACCTCGACTGTATTCGGAGAGTCGCCAGACACATTGCGGCAACCAGACGCTCCGGCAGCCAGGTAGTAGTCGTAGTCTCAGCTATGGGCTCAACAACCGACCGATTGGAGCAGCTTGCCAGCGCCGTAGCGCCGGAGAATTACAACTGTCGAGACGCAGCCGTTGATGCCAGGCGAGAACTCGACATGCTGCTGACCGCCGGTGAACGGCAGACTATGGCACTCCTTTCGCTGGCAATAATGGGTGAGGGCCTGCGCGCCCGTTCATTCACCGGCTCCCAGGTGGGAATCATAACTGACCCTTTTCACGCCGAAGCACGTATTCAGGAAGTACGCGCCTTCCGCCTGCGCGATGCCCTCCGCGCCGGCATGATACCTATTGTCGCCGGCTTTCAGGGCGTCTCCAGCGAACGGGAAATCACCACTCTCGGTCGTGGCGGGTCTGATGTTACTGCCGTGGCGCTGGCAGCGGTTCTGCAAGCAGAAAGATGCGAGCTCTACAAGGACGTCAACGGGATCTTCACCGAGAACCCGGCCGAATTCAGCAACGTAAAGCATGTGCCCGAACTCAGCTTTGAAGAGCTCTCAGAGCTTGCCCAGTCAGGAGCTGAAGTAATCCATTCCCGTGCCTGTGCTCTGGCAGACAAGTTCGACGTCCCGCTGCTCATATGTTCGCTGTCAGAACCGGACACTGTCAGAAGCAGAGTGATCCTGCATCGAAAGCGAGGGACCATGGTAAAGAGAATTGAGAACCTTGAGAAGCCGGTTGTAAGGGCAATCACACATCAGCGCCGGCTCGTCCGGCTGTCACTTGTAGACGTACGGCAGAAGCGTCGCTGTCTGCATCAAGTAGTAACTCGGCTCGCCGCTGCGCGGATACCGGTGCTACTCTTCAATCACGGCATTACCCACGACAACCGTTTCGACCTCTCGTTCATAATTCCGGGCTCTCATCTGGCAGCTGCTGAGGCTGCCCTGCAGAAGCTGATAAAGACGGTTGGTGCTGCCCGACTGGAGAAGAACGACAATCTCTGCTCGGTTTCGATCGTCGGTGCCGGTGTAGGTTCAGACACATCGGTCCTCGCTGAGGCACTTGCCGCCCTGCATCAGGCAAAGGTGCATCTGGATGCATTCTCCACCTCTGCTACACGGCTCACCTGTTTCCTCCGCCGCGAAGACCTGCGTGTTGCCACGGCAGCACTGCTCGCCCGGTTCCGGCTGACCCGTCGGCGATGAGTACCGAAGTTTCGAGCGTACTGGAGGCACTCCTCTTCGCTGCCGATGAACCCGTATCGGCAGAGAGGCTGGCAGAACTGGTAGGCGTCGAGTCGGACACTGTGATTAAGCTTATTGCCGAGCTAAACCGTACATATGCCGAGACCGGCCGCGCGTTCAGGGTGAGTCGCGTGGCGCGTGGCTACCAGCTCTATACTCTACCCGAATATGCCGAATGGGTACGCCGCCTCTATGACAATCAGCACGTAACTCGTCTTTCGCGCGCCGCCCACGAAGTCCTCGCCGTTATCGCCTATAACCAGCCCATTACCCGCCCCGAGATAGAAAGAATCCGTGGAGTAGACTCTGCCGGACCTTTGATGACACTGCTGGAACGTGGTCTGATTGTAACTGCCGGCAGAGCAAGAAAACCCGGGTCGCCCTTCCTTTACCGGACAACCCGCGAGTTTCTCCGTTACTTCGGTCTCGACTCCCTTGATGACCTGCCACGGATGGACGAGATCGGTGCCTTCCTTGCGGCACGCGAAACACCCCCTGCCGACGAGCAGCCGGCTGCCGACATTGTCACGCCAGAATAGAGCCAAGCTGGTCATCGGCCTGCTTGCCGTCGACGTCAACCTGCTGGCTCTGGCTGAGCAGACAATTGAGCAGGAGCTTGGTATTATCCACTCCCGCAGTCCTGATATTCCGTTCGACTTCACGAACTACTATGCGGCAGAACTGGGCTCACCCCTGATCCGGCGCTGGCTCTGCCTTGCCGGAATATTTCCGCCCGAGAAGCTCGCCGACATTAAGCGCTTGACCTGCACGATCGAATTCCGGCTGAGCGACGCAACTGGTCGCCGACGCGTGAACGTCGATCCGGGAATTCTCACCCTGCACAATCTGATACTAGCCTCACACAAGGACCATGCCCACCGGATCCCCCTTGCTGAAGGAATCTATGCCGAGCTTACCTTGATCTTCCGTAATGGCCATTGGCACCCCCTCGAGTGGACATACCCCGATTACCGCACAGCTCTGTGCCACGAGTGGCTCAGCAGCTGCCGTGAACTGTTGAAGCACGCCGACTGATATCGTATGCTCCGAAGGCTGCGTGGCTATTTCCTTGCCGGCTTGGCGATCAGTCTACCCCTTGGTCTAACCCTTGCCGCAACCTGGTTCATTGTCTCACTGGTTGGCAACCTGCCCAGCCCTCTACTCCGCTGGCTACCGGGGCTTGCCCAGTTGCCCCAGTGGTTACTCACACTGATTGGCTTTCTTGCTCTGATTACGCTGGTAACCGCTATCGGCGCATTGGCAACTGGATTCATCGGCAACCGCCTGCTGCGCTGGCTCGACCAGCTGATGCAGCGACTCCCGCTCGCCCGCGAGATCTACAGTTCAGCCCGCCAGCTCACCGACGCTGTCTTTGTCCAACGCAGCTCCTTGCGCCGGGTGGTGATCGTGGAGTATCCACGACGGGATATGTTTGCCATCGGCTTTGTCACGTCTGAAACCAGATTCTTCCTGCCTGACGGCAGGCCGGCACTGACCGTATTTATCCCCAGCGCACCCAATCCAACTTCAGGCTGGCTGGCGCTGGTGCCAGAGAATCAGGTGTACGACTGCAACCTGACAATCGAGCAGGGACTCAAGCTCGTAGTCTCAGGAGGGATGGTACGCCCCCCGAAGGGAACAGACGAGAGTTAGCCACCTGCACGGCTAGTTCCTGTCTCCCGGACACCGCCTCCACACCTTCTTCTCTGGCGGCTGCGCTGTCTTGGGCTTGACCGACGCCTGTTGCTTCTCCTCCTGATGCCGCCGGTAAAGGTCGGCCAGCTCTGCCAACCGTTTCTTTACCAGATAGTTCACCGTCCCCTCTGGGTACTGACCGTTGCGGTCTGGCTTTCCCGCTGGCACACCGGTGAGCAACTCGACTCCTTCGTCTATTGTGCTGATGGAATACACGTGGAATCGTCGCTGGCGCACGGCCTCAACCACATCCTCCCGTAACAGCAACTCGGGCTCGTTTGCCTTGGGAATAATCACGCCCTGAGTTCCTGTCAGCCCCCGTGCCTTGCAGACATCAAAGAAGCCCTCTATCTTCCAGTTGACGCCACCGATAGGCTGAATCTGCCCCTGCTGGTTAACCGAACCGGTAACCGCCAGATCCTGCCGCACCGGTAACCCTGACAGATCAGAGAGCAGCGCATACACCTCTGTAGAGCTGGCACTGTCACCGTCAACCCCCCCGTAGCTCTGTTCAAAACAGATTGACGCCGAAAGTACCAACGGCTGATCCTGAGCATACTTATGACGCAGGTATCCCGCCAGAATGTACACACCCTTGTCGTGCGTGGGTCCCGACAGCTGCGCTTCGCGCTCAATATTGATAATTCCCGCCGAACCCACTGCTGTCTTGGCAGTAATCCGCACCGGTTTGCCGAACGCGTACTCACCTGTGTCGTAGACCGCGAGCCCGTTGACCTGCCCTACTGCCCTTCCCTTGACGTCAATGAAGATAGTACCCTGAGTAATCAGCTCCTGCAGTTTCTCTTCGTAGAGCCGCACCCGGTCACGCCGCTTCTCTATTGCCTGCCGGACGTGCTCACCGGTAACCACCCCCGCTCCATTCTTGCCCGCCCAGTAACTAGCCTCCTTCAGAAGATCAGTAATGATGTTGAAGCGTGTCGACAGCTTGTTACGGCGGCCAGCCATGCGGACACCGTACTCCACCACTCTGGCAACGCCAGACCGGTCGAAAGGACGCAGACGTTCCTTCTCGCACAACGACTTGATTACCCTCACATAATCCCGCACCGCCCGGTCATCAAGGGGCATGACCCAGTCAAAGTCTGCCCTGACCTTGAACACCTTTCGGAAATCCTCGTCATACACCGCCAGAAGTGAATAAAGATACGGATCTCCGATCATTATGACCTTCAGTTCAAGATCGATCGGCTCCGGCTTCATTGCGGACGCTCCAAACATGTACGAGAGTGGGTCATAGGTCGAAATCTCCAGTCGGCGGTTCCGCAAAGTCCGCTTCAATGCCGGCCAGACTCCCGGCTCAAGTAGTACATCCAGCGCATGTACAACCAGAAAACCACCGTCTGCCTTCACTATTGAACCAGCCTTGATTCTCGTGAAATCCGTCCGCCACTGGCCAGACCTGTCCCATACACGTTCAATTGCCCCAAACAGGTTCTTATAACTCGGGTTCGTCTCCTCAACAACGGGGACCCCCTTGGAGTCACCGTTGTCCACGAGCACGTTCACCCTGAACTCGATATAGGGATCTGCCTCAATGCTGTGGCTGGTCTTGTCTTTTTCTGGCTCGGGTTGCTGCCGGAAAAGATCAAGCCTCTCAAGAACTGCTTCCTTGACCTCTTCCAGATACTCTGCCAGCTTGGGATTGTTTGCCACCGGCACCCCGATTCTCTCCCTGACCTCAGCCATTCTGTCCTCAAGCAAAGGCTTCACAACATTACTGTCCAGCTCAGCCAGCAGCTGCCGTGCTGACCGCTCAAACTCTCGCATCTCCTTGAATATCTGGTTCAATTCCTCGGTCAACTCCTCATACCTCTTGCGGAGAGCCGCGGCCTGCTCGGCGGTAATCTTCCCCTCCTCTACCTGAGCGGGCAATGCTTCTATCTTCACTGGTTGCTTGTCGACAATCGGTGCCAGTTCCGGCCTCATGAACGGCGCCGTTTGCACGAGCGCAAACCCTTCGCTGGCTACTTTCTTCTCAAACTCGTGAACCAGCCGGGTTCCACGCTCCTTGAAACCGTCAACGATCGCCTGCCGGCTACGCTGGTAGCCTTCGCTCTCAAACAGAAGTGGAACATTCTTCACGAGGAAGGCGATGAACTCATCCATCGCCTTACGCAACCGCTGTCCGTGCCCGCTCGGTAAACGTACCAGCCGCGGCTGGTCGGGGTCCTTGAAATTGTTCACATAGCACTTGTCATCAGAACGCCCTCTGCCATGCCTGTGTTTCTGAAGGAGTTCCCGTACGGTGGTCGTCCGGCCGGTACCAACAGGACCCGTCACAAATATGTTGTACCCTGCAGACTCAATTTCCATCCCCAGAAGCAATGCATCAACTGCACGGCGCTGACCAATTATGCCGTCTCCCACCCTGATCTCTTCGGTGGTCCTGAAACGCAATCCGTTAAGACGACATGTCCATGACATCTGCCCTGGTTTCACCCGACGAACCTCGTAGTCAATCGCAACGGGCCGTTTCCCTACACCAGCAGTTCTCTTTCCTTTGCTCATGAATATCCCCTATATCTCACTCGCTATTCTGCGGCAGCTATGCATAATTCCTAACCATCTGCAGGCCATAGCGTATCTGGAGAACTCACCCCGTCAAGCGTAGTTCTGAATACTACTTACCCGTCTGGCGTCGCAGTTGCTGCAGCCGACGAACCAGACCACTGAGTCCCATCCTACGTGCAAGCCTCTCTGCCGCAGCCAAGTTTTCCCCCTCAAATGGCTGCAACAGCAGACGTTGCAACCGCTGCTCTTCCTTCGACTTGGGGACGTGGACAGGCTGCATTGTCAAAGGATCAAGACCGGTGTGCCACATTGTCGCAGCAACAGTCATTGGTAGCGGAGTAAACTGCTGGACCTGACGTATCGAGAACCCCTCTTGGTTGACAATATGCTCTGCTAGCGCCAGCGCATCTTCATGACTGGTCCCGGGATGACCCGAAATGAAGTACGGCACAAGATACTGCTTCTTATGGGGCTTATTCACCGACTGTTGCTGACGAATCCTGCGGCTTATCTGTTCAAACCGGCGCCGAAATGCTCTGTAGTCACCCGGAGCGTACTTGCGCATTGCTATCAATGGTCTTCTTGCGACATGCTCGGGCGCTACGCGCAGCTGACCAGATACATGGCTTCGGCAAACTGCTTCAAGATAGCGGTCACTGACCAAATCAAATCTGATGCCTGAACCCAAAGTAACGAGTTTGACCCCTTTCAGCTTGCAGATGGTCGACAGCACTGCCAGATGTCGATCCAGCCCGAGCTTCAGGTTCGAACAAGGCCTGGGGAATAGGCATTCTCGCTCAGCGCAGACACGACCACGTGCCATCTGGACACAACTGGCTCCATACATGTTGGCAGTAGGACCTCCCACGTCAGTTATGTGTCCCCTGAAATCCGGCTGGCGCGCTATTACCCGAGCCTCGCGAACGATGGAAGCAGCACTGCGAGACTGAAGGATCCTACCCTGATGAGCAGAGAGCGAGCAGAATGTGCACGAACCAAAACACCCGCGGTGCGAGATAATCGAAAAGCGTACGGTCTCAAGTGCTGGAATAGGTTCTCTGTACTGTGGATGCGCTTGCCGCGTGTATGGCAGTTCGTATATGCGATCAAGTTCGGCTTCGCTGAGTGGGGGTGCTGGCGGATACTGAACTACCCAGCGGTTACCGTACTGTTGCACCACGGGCTGGCCTCCGGGATCAGCATGCCCGCGGTACCAGAGTCGGAACGCTTCCGCAAACGCCCGCCGGTCTGCTGCCACCTGCTCGTAGGAAGGCAACGTGAGGCAACCAGCTTGCGGCGGCGATGCAGAGACTATGCAGGTTCCTGCAATCCCCGCGAGCCGATGGCCGTCTCGCAGCCTCTTGGCCACATCCAGCACTGCTGCTTCCGCCATCCCGTAGCAAAGAATGTCAGCGCGACTGTCCACCAGTATCGAACGCCTCACCGAATCTGACCAGTAGTCGTAATGGGCAAGCCTGCGCAAGCTTGCTTCGATACCTCCAATCACAAGTGGGACACCCTTGAACGCCTGCCGGATCAGATTGCTGTAGACAATTACCGCCCGATCAGGGCGCAATCCGGCTCGACCACCCGGTGAGTAGTCGTCACGCTTGCGCCGGTTGCCATTGGGACTCAGGTTTGCTACCAGCGAATCCACATTACCGGCTGTCACTCCAAAAAAAAGCCGGGGTCTGCCCAAGCGTTGAATATCGTCTGTCCTGTCCCAACGCGGTTGGGCAATCACCCCAACTCTGAATCCGTCGGCAATCAGCACACGGGCAATCACTGCGACGCCGAAGGCGGGATGATCAACATACGCATCTCCAGTTACAAGTACCACATCTAGATCGTCCCAATTGAGTATCCTCATCTCGTCTCGTGTCATCGGCGGGAAGACCGGTTGTCTCAAGGTCGATACTGCCGGACTGATAACTTCGACTGTGACGCCCAGCCTGAAAACGTCAGGGCAAACTGGCAAGCTTGCTGCGCATAGTGTCGGTCAAGCCGTTGCCGTCGGTAATCTCAAACAACGCCGACTGCACAAGCTCCAGTGTTTGGTATCCCACCAAACGCTTCCCCTTCAGTAAATCCACGAGCTCGTTCATCTCAACTTCCCACTCCTGACTGTGAATGGTGTAGTTCGACTCATCATCTGGTTCATCCAGATCTTCGTTACAACAGAAGGTTGGCAGAAGAACTGTAGTATCCATATCTCCCGGCACTGTTAGCACGAACGGCTGCAGGATTATCATATACTGATATTCATAATTGCCCGGCTCAAAAACCAGCCCCGCCGGCAGAGTTGCTGTCATACGCTTATCGGTTTCATTGAAAATCTTGGCAACCAAGGGTAGAAGAGATACCAGCGTGTCTTCGTCCTCGGCGCCAACGCAGGATCGTAACGAAAGTCCGGCCGGGAGACTCCATGGCTTGTTTGTCTCCTCAATTGGCCGAAAGTAACCTCGCTCCCATCCCCGTTCCGGAACTTTATCACATACTCCGGCGACCGACACCAGCGCAAAGAATACAGTGACCTTTAACCTCATTTACGACCTCCATCTAGTCTGCTCGACATATCCGCACCAGCCTCTTAACCAGATTGGGTCTGCCACAGGCACATTGTACGAAGACAACGTAGGTACCGTCCGGAACAGTACGGCCGTTAGCATCCCTCCGGTCCCAGACCGCCGCACCAGCCCCTGCGTCGACCCTAAGGAGGCGCACAAGCCTGCCCGACAGGTCGTAAACCTCAAGCGTGGCCGGTCCCGTTACTCTAACGGTTAGTACCCCAACCGAATGATCAAGAGCATGGCGGGGTTCCGCCGTGCTGGCGGGCTGTTCGAAAGCAAAAGGCCGCCACGGTGCGTCACAATAGACCCCGGACGCCCCATCTGGCGAACTACAACTGAAAAATACCAGAGGACCCCGCGGAGTGTGCCCGCTCACCCGAGCCATCCTCGGTCTGCAACCGTCGCAACTCTGTTGTGACGGACGATCGGACATGACAACGGGTGCAGACCAGAACTCGGGATCTGTGCTGCTGACAGAACGCCAGACCACGAGCGGCATGTCCGGCTCGCTCATTCTTGCCACTCTGTATACGAGATCCACGAATCCGTTGACGCCAAACCTGTCCGTCTTCAGCGCCGGTGACCACTCATTCAAAAACGGCTCGCCCAGTGTCAGGACTTTACCCCAACTGCGTCCTCCATCACGGCTGTAGGCATATTCAAGATCGGTCAGCGCTGTGTCTCGACGCCCCACGGTGTAGAATATCCAAACTACCTGCCCACCGGTATCGACCTCGGCTACTACCGGCTCCCAGCATTTCGGCCCTCCGGACTTTATCTTATGGAAGCTCCCCCAGCCAGCCGGCTTGCCAAACGCGCGGTTGGCACAATAGTGAATCTCGCGTCCGTTACCAACATAGCGCCAGACTGCATGAACCACAGAGCCTTGTCCTGCGCTGATGCAGGGATCAGCGGCGTTCCACCATTCCTGACCCGTTTCCCACGTTCTTCCTTTATCGCTGGAACGCGTAAAACGGCCGTTCAGCCCGTTTCGTTGTTCGTTGACGTATAAGCAATACAGATAGTAGTTGTGATCTTTGTCGACCGCCACACTGAAATCATCGATAGTATCTGGTCCAACAGCCACCGGCAGATTCTCCCATATCCCGCTGTCTGTTCTTATGGAACAGGCCCAAAGGTCACCGGCACCGGTGGCGGTAAGAAAGAAAACAAATACTCTCCTGTCAATCGCTGATGGCGGGCTCGCGATCACCTCTATCTTCCGGGCCTGCCCGTCAAGCGGAAACCAGAGCGCTGACATCCAACTCTCGCCACCGTCAGCCGACTTGAAGACCTGCAGCTTGTTATCAGGCCAGCCAACTGCGACCCAAAGGACTCCTTGGGCATCCTCACTTGCTCCAAAAGAACTCACCAGCCCGGTATCAATGACAACATCTGGCCCCACGCCAAGTGCAGCAGAAGGGAACAAACAGACCACAACCAAGACAGAGACGAGAAGCTGCCAGGCACCCCAACCCCGCAGCTGACAACCCCTCTCTGGTGGCCGACGGCATTCAATCATCCAGGAAGATTTGACCCCCGAACAGCGAGCCTGTCAAGCCAGCTATCGCGTTGCATCTGGAGAAACTCCGGCAAATCCCGCTGGCTCTCCCCGAGCAACCTTGACTTAGCTGCCCGAGTCTATTCAATTGAATCCCTGTAGTCCGGATTTTACGGCAACTTCCGATAAGGAGTACTGACAATGGAACAACTGAGAGACGATATCCGCAAGATACACGATGAGATAGAGCGGGAAAGTCTGTTTGTGCAGGCGGTTACAGGCGAAGTCAGCAAAGTCATCGTAGGCCAGAAGTATATGCTTGAGCGACTGCTGGTCGGACTCTTGGCCGACGGCCATATCCTGATAGAAGGAGTTCCTGGCCTTGCCAAGACTTATGCAGTGAAGACACTGGCAGCAGTAATCTCCACCAGATTTGCCCGCATACAGTTTACGCCAGACCTCTTACCAGCCGACATCATTGGTACTCAGATTTACAACCAGCGAACAGGGGAATTCACGGTACGCAAGGGGCCGATCTTCGCCAACCTGGTGCTGGCTGACGAGATCAACCGTGCCCCGCCGAAGGTTCAGTCCGCACTGCTCGAAGCAATGCAGGAACGCCAGGTAACCATCGGCGAGGATACGTTCCGGCTGGACGAACCTTTTCTCGTCCTCGCGACACAGAACCCCATCGAGCAGGAAGGCACCTACCCCCTGCCCGAAGCCCAGGCTGACCGATTTCTGCTGAAGCTGCGCGTTTCGTACCCGAACAAGGAAGAAGAACGGCAAATTATCGAGCGCATGACAACCGGTACCCTTCCGCAGGTCAGTCAGGTGGCTGAGGCGGCTGCCATTATCCGTGCACGCTCTCTCTGTAACCGGATATACGTCGACGACCGGCTCAAAGATTACATCCTCAACATCGTCTTCGCCACCCGCCAGCCCAAGGAGCACAACCTCGGCGACCTCGAACCCCTGCTGCGGTATGGAGCCAGCCCCAGAGCTTCTATCTACCTTCTGACTGCCGCTCGGGCGATGGCATTTCTGCGACGTCGAGGCTTTGTGATACCGGAGGACATAAAGGAGCTGGCTCCTGATGTTCTCCGTCACCGATTGATTCTATCCTACGAGGCGGAAGCTGAAGAGCTGACCCCTGACGATATCGTACGGCGGGTGCTTGAAGGAATAGAAGTCCCATAAAGCGTACCCTGATTCATGACTAAACAGGCAGGCGCGGCTGGAAGACTCGACTTCAGCCGGATTCGTGAAGTCGAAATACGCACCAAGCGCCTGGTCAACACTCTCTTCTGCGGTGACTACAAGTCAACGTTTAAGGGCAGAGGTATCGAGTTTCTGGAGACCCGAGAGTACATGCCCGGTGACGACGTCCGCACTATTGATTGGAAAGTAACCGCCCGCTTGGGCAGGCCGCACGTGAAGAAGTTCGCTGAAGAGCGGGAACTGGTGGTACTCTTAGTAGTGGACGCCTCCGGTTCCTGTCGCTTTGGCACAAGACGTCTTTTGAAACTGGAGCAGTCAGCTCTTGTCGCCGCTACCATTGCCTTCTCAGCTATCCGTAACAACGACAAAGTCGGTCTCGTCTTCTTCACAGACTCCGTCGAAAGGTTTGTCCCACCCCGCAAGGGTAGATTCCACGTACTCCGGCTCATAAGAGACATTCTCTTCTTCACTCCGTCAGGCTCCGGTACCAACGCCACTGCAGCTCTTGAGTTCGTAATGCACGTGCTGAAGCGACGGGCTATTCTTTTCCTCATATCGGATTTCACTGGCCCGGCTTTCATTCCGGCAAGAATCAAGACAGCGCTGGGTGTAGCCAGCCGAAAGCACGACCTCATCGCGGTCTCAGTCAGAGATCCATCGGAAGAAAAGCTTCCCCGACTGGGGCTCATCGAAATACAGGACGCTGAAACCGGCGAGCAGATTACCGTAGATTCAACTGATCCACTAATTCAAACTGCTCTGGAACGGACCAGAACAGAGGAGCAGCTGTCTCGAGATCAACTCTTCCGACAGCTGGGAATTGACCACATCCCGGTGCGGACCGACACCGATTTTACCCCGGCACTGCACCGTTTCTTTCAGGAGAGAGCCCGCCGCTATCGCTGAAGGACGCATGCGCGTAACGCTCCTCTTGCTCCTTGCGACTGTCTTACTGGCGCAACCGGCAAGTGACAGCGCCCTACCCCGGGACACCATTGCGCCAGAAAGCACCCGCCAGCAGTGGCAGCTGGTTACAGATGGTTCGGTTACTGTTTCTGGTCGGCTGCTCCCCAGACGTACAACAAGACCCCTGACGGTCGGAGACCGCTTCTCTGCCGAATATACTGTGAAACACCATCGCGACCGGCGAGTATCTCCGCTGCTGGCACAATCTACCGACCCCTTCGTTATTCTGAATCAGCACCAAGTAACGCGCTATCATGGCGATACTATGCTCGAGATATACAAGCTGGAGCTCGCAGGCTTTGCCGCCGGCACGGTCAAGATCCCGCCCCTACTTGTCACCTGGACAAGCGGGGGCTCGGTCTGGGCAGCCCAGTCTGACAGACTGCCGGTAGAGATTGTCAGTGTACTGCCTGAAGCCATGAGCGACATCAATGAGATCAAGCCTCAGATCACTGTTCCTAACCTTC
>JBDRUL010000004.1:0-15048 GCA_039801305.1 Caldifarciminota bacterium
GGTGAAGAGCGCGAGGTCGGTGAGCCTAAGTTGCGCGACGAGCGCGGCCGTCGCGGCGCGGCGCTCGAGGTCGGATGCGCTCGGCCGCGCTGCGTCGAGGCAGATCAGGCCGAGGCCGAGGCTGGCATCCTGGCGCATTGGTGCTGGCATGTCAGCGACAGCGACACCCTCGCCGCCGGTATGCTCACCACCAACTTCGCCGTCGAAGGCATCACCGGCGATTGGGCGCTGCTGGTGACCCAGGATGACATCTACGCCTACGGCTTCGATGCCCGCATCCGCGCGGCCCAGGATCGCGTGATGGCTCTGCGGGCGCGGGAATCCGCACAGCCGGAGGTCGCCATCGCTCGCCAGCGTGACCTGCAGGAACACGGTATCACCCGGCACAAATGTGGGCAGCTCCTCCTTTGCCAGTAAAGTGTCCGGATTGGTCAGGTCAAACACCTCGCCTGAAGCCGCCTCGGCATGGAGACTCACCAGCCGCAGGGAGTAAGGCGCATTCACCGTGGTAATGTTCAGCGGCGTCACTTTGCGAATATGCCAGCCGGTCTCGTTCTTGGTCAGATATACCCGGCGCACTGCCCGGTCATGGAACGGCTTGCGCCAGACCTTTATCGGATGAGTCGTGGTGTCGAATGCTGTGCGCAGTTCGCCCAGGACATCGATAGTGATTGTTGCCAGCGCAGTGGTATCAGGATAGCCCGGATAGGCAGGGATCTGGACATCGACATTGCGGCTGACACTACCGCCCGGAATATAGCGGATGAACCGGACAAAAGGCGGCAGCTCACCATCGATCAGAAAATCGCCCTCACCACCGCCTGCCAGCGTAGAATCCGCTGAACCATAGGCGCTCGCATGACTGTCGTTGGTATAACCTGACGAAGCGAGCAGCGTCCTTATCTCTGCTTCCGGATCTTCAGCCTGTCGACTGCAACTAAAGACAGCCCAGCCGAGAATCAGCATAAGCGAAACGGTCAACAGCCTCTTCACAGTTACCTCCCTTTTATAGCTTACCACAACAACCACCATTGGAGCAACAGCTATGCCGAAAATTCAAGTCTCATATTATCAGCCGGTTAACCAGCAGCACATCAGACAGCCATGTCCGTAGACGTGCAGACTGTGCACTTGCGTACAACCCGTCGCCAACAGGGCAGCTCTGACCAAGGCCGTATCTGCAGCTACTGCCACCAGTGCTAACTATCTCTAACTAGTATTAGACCCCGCAGCCGCGCCCGGCTAACTGGCGACTATTCTGAGTGGTCTTAACATTTTCGCCGACAAGGGATTAGTATAGTTCGAACCCCGATCCTGCCACAGTCCCCTGGACTGTCCCCCCTACGGCCTCCCCTGCCCTGACGCTTTCTGCCTTTGAATCACCGATAACTTCTCCTGCCAATCCCGGCTCAGTCCCCTGCTGAACAGTTCCTCTGCAACCGGTATCGCCGCGGACGAGCTGACCACTGACCGTTGTGCCAGCGCTCTCCGCCACATCTCCGGCAACACCTCTGCCAGCCCTGTTTCTCATCGTCTCTCCCGCTCTGTTTCGTGCCACAAGCCTGCTCCATCTACTCTCTGCCATGCCGGCACTGATTTCGATCTATCCTCCCGAGAACTGTCCCTGCCGTCCCATCTAATTCTTGACCCTGCTCCTGCCCGCTCTATCATCTTGCCCCGGACTACCAACCAGGAGGAACCGATGGCCGGAACTTCTCTCGATTGGCTTCGCTCCCAGACCGTGGGTATTGACGTGGAAGTGCAGCTGCTCGACGGCACCCGGCGTGCCCATGTGAATCTGGACAATGCTTCAAGCACCCCCACCTTCAAACCGGTGCTCGACAGGGTCAACGAATTCCTCCGTTTCTATTCCAATGTCGGTCGGGGCACCGGCTTCAAGAGCCAGATTGCTACCCACTCATACGAAGAGGCACGCTGCATCGTTGCCAGATTCCTCAATCTCGACACTGCCAACGACACCGTGATCTTCACCCGCAACACCACCGAATCGCTCAACCGGCTGGCAGCGCTTTATCCCTTCAAGCCCGACAGCATCGTCATCACTACCATGATGGAGCATCACTCCAATGACCTGCCCTGGCGGCGCCGCGCCCGGGTCATCCACACCGGCATCAACCCTGATGGCTCTCTCGACCTGAATGACCTTGAGTCCAAACTGAGGCAGAACCGGGGCAAAGTCGCGCTGGTCACTGTTGCCGGCGCCTCAAATGTTACCGGCTGGGTCAATCCGGTTCATACAATTGCCCGCATGGCACACGCGCACGGTGCCCGACTGGTGGTGGATGCTGCCCAGACCGCCCCGCACCGCCCCATTGACATGCGACCGGCTGCTGATCCTGAACATATCGACTTTCTCGCCTTCAGCGGGCACAAGACCTATGCCCCTTTCGGCATTGGCGTACTTGCCGGCGACCGGAACCTGCTCCATGCGGCTGAACCCTGCCTTGTCGGCGGTGGAGTAGTTGACCTTGTTACCTGCGATACCGCCATCTGGCGCGGCCTGCCCGATCGTGAAGAAGCCGGCACCCCAAACATCGTCGGTACAGTAGGGCTGGCTGCTGCCATAAAGGTTCTGGAGTCGATCGGCTGGGATGCGATTCAGCAGCACGAAGATACGCTCACCCGCTATGCGCTGGCAAGGCTCAACCAGATTCCCCGGATCAGAGTATACGGCAAGACCTCAGCTGATGATCTCTCTGACCGGCTCGGAGTAATTGCCTTTGGGCTGGACGGCAAGTCCTGCCAGCTTGGAGCCGCAGTGCTGGCTTACGAGGCAGGAATCGGTGCCCGCTGCGGACTCTTCTGTGCCCATCCGTATGTCCTTTCGCTCCTCGGCGTTGTTGGCGATGAACTGAACAGGCTTACTGCCCGTGCCCGGGCTGGCGAACCTCTGGGCGTTGCCGGTCTGATCAGAGCATCGATTGGCGCCTATAACAGCTTGTCAGACATCGACGCGCTCTGCGACTGTCTGGAAGCACTGGTTCAAGACCGTCATGCCCGCTACGAGCCATATATGAATGCTGGTGACCTCAGGCCTGCTGGCATTCAGCCTGCTTCGCTAGAAGAATGCTTCCGGCTGAATCCTGACCTCAAAGTCCACTGAAGCAAGTCTGCAACCACAGCACTCCTGCGTCGTCTAAACAGCATGGCAAGAACTTCACTCGCTGTTCTGTCCTTAGCCCTGTCTCTAGCTCTGGCTTCTCACGGCGCTGTTGAGGGGCGCGTTACAGATCAAGGCGGTCAACCGCTAACAGGTGCACAAGTATGGCTGGATGGCTATCCGGCAGGAACTGCTACTGACACTGCCGGACGCTATATGGTAGAAGTTCCGCGGCCCGGAGAATTCATTGTCATCTATCAGTTCATCGGGTACAAATCTGAGACGCTCGCGGTTACCGTAGACCATGGCGCCCGGGTGCGTCGGGACGTGCGCCTGAAACAGACCAGCGTCCAGATTCCACCCGTCGAGACCAGAGCCCGGCGCGAACTCATACACGAAACGAAAAGTGCGGAGCCGACAGTAGTGATTCCGCAGGAAGCAGCCGGACAGACTGGCAGGAGAACAATAGGCGAAGCCGCTGATCTAGAACCAGGTATCCGGCTTCTCAAACGCTGTAGTGCCTGCGAAGAGGCCGAAGTATCCATTCAGGGACTGCCCGGCAGATTCTCTCTGGTCCTGCTTGAAGGTCTGCCGGTCTTCTCCGATCTCGCGTCCCGGTACATTCTCGACATCCTGCCGGTCGATTTCATCGACCGGCTTGAGGTCATAAAGGGTGCCTCAGGCGCAATCTGGGGCAGTGACGCGATAGCAGGCGCAATCAATGTACGGCTTCTGCAGCCGGTCAGGCCATTTGAAGCACGGGGCGCCTTCACGTGGCGATGGCTGGGAAATGACCTTTCGGCAATGGTGGGCAGCGGCACGAGTCGGTTCGGTGTCAGCCTGATTGGTGCGGGCAGCAACCGAACTTTGCTTGACCTGAACAACGATGGCTGGAGCGAGAACACCGCATTCCGGCGCGGCCTACTGCTTACAAGTCTGAACTACTATCCAAGTTCGAAGTGGCAGATTGGAACCGGCGGTTCCTACACTGACGAAGACCGGCGGACCGGACCAATAGCGGGCGACTCTCTGCTCGACAAGGTTCACATCCGGCGCTGGGACATATGGCAGCAGACGAGATTCACCCCCGGCCCCACCGAACTGCGGTTCAGGGTCGCCTCCTCTTGGCACACCGAAAACGGCGTACTGGAACAAGGGATGTACTCGGCGCACCAGCGCACGTTTTTTGGAGAGATGAATGCCAGCCTGAGCAAACTATTTGGAGGTCTCTCTCTCCTGTATCATGATCTGAGAGACGTCCGGCTTTTTGGCGCCGGCCTCAACGAGAACGGCATCGGGGTCTGGATGGGCGGGCAGAACGTAACTCTGGCATCCCTGCCGGTGGGCAACGAGTTTCTGCCCGCACTGCGGCTTGATATTAATTCTTCCTACGGAACCATACTCTCACCTTATCTGGCAGTCAAACTCTATCCGGGATGGGTCGACTTGTGTCTGGCACGCGGCACCGGTTTTCGTACACCCAGCATCATCCTCACAAGCCTTGAGAACCTGCCCAACGGTTACCAGTATGCCATTCGTCGTGACTCAAATCTCACCCGCGAGTCGGGTGTTTCTCTGCAGTTCGGAGCAGCCAGAACATTACTTCTTGGTGCCACTGTTGCCGATCTGCGACTCAACCTGTTCCATCACCATGTGACCAACTTCATCACCGCTGATTTTGTAGGTCTGGATACTGCAAGTCGGCGGGCGGTATTTTACTATTACAATCTTGCCGGCGCTGCGCTCTCCAGCGGTGGTGAGCTCTCCATGAACCTGGTATTCCCTAACGGGCTCACCGCCGCGGTCGGCGCCTACCTGCTAGCTCCGCGCAATGCCGATGGTCAGGTGTTGCCCTTCAGCCGGCGCTGGACAGCAAGATACTCTCTCGGCTACCGCCACAGCAGCACCGGCATCGAGTTGGGGTTGAATGGTGATATCAACGGTTCAATGCTGATTCAGACCGTGATGAAAGACGGCACAGTCCGAAGACATGACTCACCTGTATACATGATAACAAATCTGCGTGCTTCTAGGCAGTTCGGCTTCTTCCGCCTAAATGTGGGCATCAACAATATCTGGGACTATTATCAGCCACCTCGACATCATAATGACGGTCTGACCGAGTATTACTGGGCCCCAACCATCGGCCGGGAGCTCTATGCCGGCCTGACGATTACCATGTAAAGAAGACGAAGTCTATCTCAACTGCAGCCCAACTGTCAGCGCCAGAGTTCCTAGCCAGTTATCAACATAGCCATCACCCGGGTTCTCCGGCTCCACCTGACCACCACTGGCGCCGCCGCCCAGATAGCGAACATTGAAGAAGGCTCCCATACCCTCGCCAAGCTGCATTCCATAACGCAGCGAGGCATCCAGCAGTGCACCCCGGAAACTGCTCTCAACATTGTTGCTGCCGGTCACAACCCTGCCCTGGGCGTAAATACCGTCTATCTCGGTACCGAACCAAGTACGCTCTGAAAGCGGCACTCTCAGCCGCAGTTTCAGCGCCGGTACCGGTCCCAGGTCGTTGTACACCCGCTGCCTGGAGCCATCGACTGCCGTGAACGCAATAGAGGCATTCCGCAGTTGGAGTGAAATACCGGCTGACAGTTCCCGCTCTGATGCCGGCAGAAAGTCATAAAGGTAACTGAAACGATAGAAGTCAAACCCATAGCGCAGGTTCATTGCCGCGCCGGCTGGAAATGTGTCCTCGTCAATCACCAGCGGCTGCCTGAGCGTAGCCCGCGTCACCACGTCAAGGGGCTGATAGAGCAGAACTGCCGTGTGCCGCGGCTTCAGATGGAGCTCAGCCGAAATCCGGCTGAAGGGAAAGAGAATGTTCTGCCCACCATCCTGAACATAATCGAACCTGGTGCCAGCGCGGCCGAACTGAATCGTATGGCTGAGAACCTGAACTGCTCCGAACTCGGCGCCAAACCGCCATTCATAGCTGCTGTAGGGATCACTCAGCGCCGTCGCGCCGGTTGTACTCAAGACTGCTATCAGAGAAACGAGCCCTGCCATTCTTCTCACATTGGTCTCCTTTCGACGTGCGTATTTTTCATTAGACGCCATCCGTGTGTCGGCGATGCCGGTTGCCGGCACCGCTGCCGATTCTGCGACCGATGGCAGTGATACTGGCGAGCAGGCGCTCATGGCTCTGATGGATTGAGACCGCATCAGCCTTGCCCGGATAGATATCATAGAGCCGGCGGTAACGTTCCGGTGTCAGGTCTGGCATCCAGACATTGGCGCCCCAGCAAAGCCCCAGCTCTCTTCCCGCCTCTGGATTGACAGTAGCCAGCGCAGTAGTAGCCGGTATGTTAGCCTCTGGACAGACCATCCTTGAGAGGGCTATGACCTTTGCAGTCATCAGATCAGAGTTCGGCGCCTCACCTGCCAGACAGTCAACCTGTCCCAGCGGCGTATCAGGATGCGGGATGAACGGACCCGAGCCGATCATATCAAGGTCAAGCTCCTGGAAGAGCATGATGTCATCTGCCAGCGACTCATATGTCTGCCCGGGAATACCCACCATCACGCCCGAACCGATCTCATAGCCCAGCTCTCTTGCCCGCTGCAACAGCCTGATCCGCTGCTCCGGACTGCTTCCCGGATGGACTTCATGAAACAACCTGGCATCTGCAGTCTCGTGCTTCAGCAGATACCGGTCAGCGCCAAAGCGGCGCCAGACTGCGAGCTCAGCCGGTGTCCGTTCCCCCAGAGAGAGTGTGACAGCCAGACCGTACTCGTCCCTGATCCGGCTGATAACACGACTGATAAACCCAGCAGTGAGCCCCAGGTCTTCGCCTGACTGCAGGACCACTGTGCCATAACCCAGCTCTGCCGCCTGCCGGCAACAGCCGATAATCTCATCTTCGCTCAGGCGATAGCGCTCAATCCGCCGCGAAGCCCTGATACCGCAGTAAAGACAGTTGCACCGGCAGTAGTTGGAGATCTCTATGAGCCCGCGCAGATAGACCTCGTCGCCGACATGCTCCCTTCTTACCCGGTCGGCCGCTACTGCGAGCTCTCTCAGCCTGTGAGAGTCATCCTCCTGCAGCCAGTTCAGAATCTCGGAACGGGTCAATGCGCCCTGGCCTGATGATATGCTGCAAGAGCCTCTGGGAAAGGCGCCAGCGCCCGCTCGAACAGCCCCAGACAGTACGCAATCGTGAGACCGTAGTTGGTTATCGGTACGCCCTGCTCCCGGCAGTGCATTATCCGCGAAAGAACCATTCTACGGTTCCACATGCAGGAGCCGCAGTGAATCACGAGTCTGAACCCGCGCAGATCTTCCGGAAAGTCCTGACCCTGAACCGTCTCGAAACTGAGCTCTCCGCCCACCCGCTTCTTCAGCCAGCGGGGAATCTTCTCGCGACCGATGTCGTCCTGTATCGGATGATGTGAGCAGGCTTCTGCCACCAGCACCCGGTCGCCCGGCGCAAGCCGGTCAATGGCACAGGCACCACGCACCATCTCTACCAGATCACCCTTGAGCCGGGCATAAAGAATCGAGAAGCCGGTCAGCATGACATCGGCAGGAACCTGCGGTGCCACCTGGGCAAAAGCCTGCGAGTCAGTGACTACAATCGCCGGCGGCGTTCTCAGCCGCTGCAGAGCCTTTGCCAGCTCATGCTCACGTACCACCACGCAGTAGCGACCGTGGTCGAGCAGGTCACGTATCGTCTGCACCTGCGGATTGATGAGCCTTCCCTTGGGTGCCTCCTTGTCGATCGGCACCACCAGTACTGCCAGCTCCTCTGGTGCCACCAGATCTGAGAGTATCACCTGCGGGTTGATGAACTCCTCCGGCACACTCGCTATCAGAGCCTCACGCACCGAAAGTACTCCTTCTCCCCGTGCTGCCACTGTCCTTGCCGTCTTCACACCAGCTGCTGCCAGCCTTTGCTCAAGAGTACTGTCCGGCACCGCAACATCGCACTTATTGAATACGACCACCACCGGTACCTGCCGGCGCTGCAGTTCGGCAAGGATACCCTCTTCGGAGGCGCTCCAGTGCCCGGCTTCGGCGACGATGATGCCGAGGTCAGTGCGGTCAAAGATACGCCTGGTCTTGCCGACCCGCAGCTGACCAAGTGCACCCTCGTCATCCACACCTGCAGTATCTATAAACAGCACCGGTCCCAGCGGCAGCATCTCCATCGGCTTCTCCACCGGATCAGTGGTTGTACCGGCAACATCAGAGACTATCGAGACCTGCTGCCGGGTCAGGGCATTGAGAAGTGAAGACTTGCCAACATTACGCCGGCCGAAGATGCCGATGTGCAACCGCAGGGACTTGGGAGCCTTCTCCATATCCGCTGATTACCGCTGCCTAGAAATAGAGATCACGGGCATCGCTTGTCCTGATCGCATTCACCCGCTGCCTCACCGCCACACGAATCTTCTCATCAGCCAGCCGCTCGATCTCCTGCTCGACCAGTGCCAGACCTGCTTCTCTGGTCTCTGCTGAAGCGTAGTCGGTCAGATACTCGACGAATGTGGTCAACGCATTCGGAGTGCAGAAACGCTTGATGAAGCCCGGTCGGGAGAACTCCATGAAGTGCTCACCTGTCCTGCCCAGCCGGTAACAGGCAGTACACCAGCTGGGAATGTAGCCGTCATTGACCAGTTCCCGGACGACAGTATCCAGAGGTCTCGTATCCTCCAGCTCAAACTGCTCCCGCTCAAGCTGCTGGCAGCTGCCGTTGCGGCACTCCTGATACGCACCGAGCTCTATTCTTGAGCCCGCGTCGATCTGGGATACCCCGAGCTGCAGAGCCCGCCGTCTTATCTCTGGCCGCTCCCGCGCAGTGAGAATAAGACCGGTATAGGGCACTGCCAGGCGCAGCACCGCAATCGCCTTCAGGAACTCCTCGTCGGCCACAAAGTAGCGTGAGTCCAGCCTGACATTGTGTGCCCGCTTCACCCGCGGGAAGCTTATCGTATGTGGCCCCACCCCGAACTGCTCCTCAAGGTGAATAGTGTGTATGAGCAACCCCAGCACCTCGAACCGCCAGTCATAGAGTCCGAAGAGCGCGCCGATGCCGACATCGTCGACTCCTCCAGCCATTGCCCGGTCGTGGCTTGTCAGCCGCCAGAGGTAGTCGGCTTTCGGTGTATCTGCCGGATGCATCCGGGCATAGGTCTCGTGATGATAGGTCTCCTGAAAGACCTGATAGGTGCCAATACCGGCAGCCTTCATTATCCGGTATCCCTCAACATCGAGCGGCGCGGCGTTGATATTCACTCGCCTGATCTCACCGCGACCTGACTTTGTCCCATAGACCAGCCGCACCACCCGTGCCATCTCTTCAGCTGAGTACTCCGGATGCTCTCCCCAGACCAGAATCAGCCGCTTGTGTCCCTGATTCTCCAGCGCCCTTACCTCTGAACGGATCTCCTCGTCAGTAAGCGTCCTGCGCACCGCATCGTCATTATCTCTTCTGAATCCGCAATAGCGGCAGTTGTTCACGCAGTAGTTGCCCACATAGAGCGGAGCAAACAGCACTATCCGGTTGCCGTAGACCGCCTCCTTCAGCTGCCGGGCAGCAGCAAAGACCTGCTCCCATAGTTCCGGCTGATCAATCCGCAACAGCACTGCCGCCTCAGCCGGCTCCAGCCGCTGCTTCGCAAGGGACCTAGCGAGAATCTCGCGAACCAGTACCGGATCAGCCCGGGCACTGGCAAGAGTGTCGGCTATGCTCTCTTCGTTGATGAAATCCCGATTCATCTCAATCGGCGCAGCACAACCCGCACATCCACGCCCGGGATTGCCCCCAGCCTGCCGGTCATTGCTCCTATCTCCTCGTTCGAACCGTCGACGATGATCGCCATCACCGAGATATTCCGTTCCCGGTAAGGTATTCCCATCCGGCCGACAATGCAGCTGCCGAAGTCAGACAGGATCTGGTTTATCTTTGGCGCTGCCTGCTCACGGTTCTCGACAAATATGGCAACTACTCCCAAACGGGTACTGCTCTCAGAATCCATACTTTCGTCCTTTGTAACATCAACCGGCAGCCTGTCCCTGCTGACTCAGGCTTTGTTGCCCTTGTCTTCGGAACCGGACTTCTGTCGGCTCCTTCCTGCCGGCGCTATGCCAGCAAGTCAGATAAGACATATTAGCTGCGGTCTCGCTCGCGTCAAGAAAAGAGGCGGGGGCATCCTATGCCCCCGCCTTGAGAACAACCCGACCTCAGCGGGCAATCGTGACCGGAATGGTCAAAACCTGGCCGTCGGCATCAGCCCGGACAAAGTATACTCCGGCCGGAAGCGAGCCGACATCAAACTGCCGGCTGTGCCGACCAGCAGGACTGTAGCCCTCAAATACTGTCTGCACCATCCGGCCGCTCTGGTCATAGATGCGCACGGTCAGATTAGCCGGACAGTTCAGGGTATAGCGGAGCTGGGCTCGATCCGTAACCGGATTCGGCACAACGTTGAGGATATTCTCCTCCATCACCAGCCGGCGCTGTTCCGCCACACCTGTCCAGTCGCTGCGGTCGAAGTAGCACTCTCTGATCTGCGGAGTACGGCTGAGATAGACCACGCCGTACACGCCCGACCCCAGATACTCGATTCCCGGCGCATTCCAGTAGGGATCCCTATCAGCAACCACCACCGGTGTGCTCCAGGCTCCGACGTATCGCCGCCAGGTGAACCGCAGCTGTCGCGGACTGGTATAGAACCGATAGACCACACCCTCTCCTCCGCCTGCTCTAGCAGTCAAGCCGGGCGACTCATTGGTGGTCAGCGAGTCATCAAACACGCCATAGCGCCAAGTGGGATCGCCCTTGTAGCGGGTAACGTAACGGACATAGAGATTACTACCGACCTCACGGTCGAAGGCACATATGATTGTGTCGTGATAGGCGCCGATTGCGGTGATCTCTCCACTGCCGGCGTATGAGACATACTGCCGTCTCCAGTTTGGCGCGGTTGTCAACGCCCATATCTCGAGGGTATCGTTAGTATCAAAGAAGGAGAAGAAATAGAAGAGAGAGTCAAAACCCTCATTGAAACACTGATCAATTCCCCGTTCGGCATCGTAGATCGGCGGTGTAACCTCATACCATGTCACTCCGCCGGTGTCCGCTGACCAGAAGAACTTCAGGCTGTCGCTCCGTCGCAACATCATGACGTAAAGCCGGTTGTCGTAAACATCCTGATTGGAAATAACTGATATCTCGGTCAGACTGTCATTTGCTGCCGTTGAGTCGATACAGATCCATGGGGAGCCATTACGAAGATTATGCTGTTCACCATCGCTCGTCCGGAAACGGTACAACAGCGCCTGATTCTGCGAAGCGCCCCGGCCGAAAACAACATAGAAATAGTCACCCATCACCGCTCCGCTCAATGACCGCAACCTGTAGGTGGCATTCCAAGTGTACGTCTCTGACCAGCCCTGCCCGCCATTGGTGGAAATGTAGATCGCCCACCAGTCACCTGACCCGGTTTCAAACATGCCTGCCACAAACAGGTTGCCGTTTGACCGGTCGATATCGAACGCCACAATCTTGAAGGAATCCCTGTTACCGATACGAACGTCATTCCCCCAGTCGGTCTGCAGCGTCGGCACAGGCTCGCGCCACGCAATCCCCATCTCGACACTCAACGGGTCAGTAATCCTTGAGAGTTCGGGCAGCAGCTGCAGCGCCTCGGCAAAGCGTCTGCTGTTCCACAGCTCCTCAATCCGGCTGGCAAGCGGCTCTGCTGCCGGCTCAACCAGCAGATCAATGACTGCATTATTCCGCTCTGCCGGACTCATCCTCTCCAGCTCTCGCCAGACTGGCTCAGGCCGAAGTGAAGCCGGTGAGCTCTGGTAATGCCGGTCAGTCCTGACCGCTGCTGCTATGACCGGATTTGTAACCACCTCGGGTACGGCCGGCTGCTCAAAAGCAGAAGCCGCCACGGTCAGAGACATCAGCACGAAAATCAGTTGGCGCATAACACCTCCTTTGTGAAGAAACACCACCCTGATTGTTTTTATAGTACTCCTGTACCGGTCTCCTGTCAAACTGCCCTCAGTCCAGCTTCACCAGTTTCCTGATCTGGCGGAACCCGGCAGCGCTCATACGGCAGTAGTAGACGCCCCTGCCCACAACGCGTCCGGAACGGTTGCAGCCATCCCATTGCAGCCGGTACTCACCAGCCACCATATCAGCATCAACCAGCTCTCTGACAAGAACCCCAGCAGCATCATAGACAGCAATTCTTACCCGGCAGCTCTGCGGCAACGCATAGCTGACTGTTACCGCATGCTCAAAAGGTATCGGCTGCACACCGCGCAGCGCAAACTCTTCAGGGATACGGCTGCTGCCGGCAATACCGGTATAGGGTACAACCACAACCTCTGTGAGAGCAGTGTCATTTGCCGGCTCTTCGTCGCCAATCAGAACCGAGAAGCAGACAACACCGAACGTTCCCAACGACTCTGCCTGCCATTCGGCAAACCCGACCGTATCCACTGTTCCGGCAGGAAGCGACACCAGCACCGAATCCAGATAGCCGGCCCCAATACTCATCCAGACCGGGAACTGCTCAACCGCCGTGCCGTAGTTGCGGACAATCGCCTGCGGGGTGATTACCACACCCGAATCGACCGTATCTGCCGGTGCCAGTACCTCGACCACTCCGACATCATGACGCTCTGCCACGCCCAGTGCACCGGTAACCACAACTGCATAAGGCTGTCTGGCAGTGACGACATTCTGAGCTGAAATCCGCAGTGTCCACTCGCCCGGCTCAGGCTGGTTCACCCGGAACATCTCCAGCGGATCACGGTTGTTGTAAGGCTGGGTCGGATTGCGCACCGACTGCCCGCCAGACCAGACACTGCCCCGAAACGAGTCGCCGGCAGGCGAAAGCAGCCGGCAGTCAAGGTTGTTGATGAGTGCTGGATTGGCTCCAGCAGCAGCCGCCGTATCTGTCCAGACCACACCGATGCGCAGCGGGATCGAGTCAGTCACCCGAAACGTATACTCCCGGTACTCACCGGTTGCCAACCCGGTAGTCTCGTCATCGACCAGCAACCGCCGGGTGTCATCAGGAAAATAGAGCACCGAATCCAGGTCCATCCTGCCCCAGCCAACATATTCGGACGGAATAACATAAGAGCCGATATTGGGATCAGCCGAGACCAGTACCATCGCCTTCAGGAGTGCCGATGAAACATATCCCCAGGTGTCTGAAGGTGTGGGCGTGCCGGACGGATAGTAACCCTTGCGCAGATACGCCCTGATCTGACCGATGCCGCCATTCACGCACGGCGCGGCCATTGAAGTCCCATCCATCGAAACATAGCCGTTGTTCGTTCCTGACTGAGCCGAATAGATTCCCTGACCCGGCACACAGACATCCGGCTTGATGCGCCCGTCCGGTGCCGGACCACGGGAAGAGAAGCTTGCCAGCTGCGTGGCACTCAGCCCGTTCAGCAGCGCCCCTACTGAAATGATCGACTTCGAGTTGCCCGGCTCGGTAATCCGGTACTGGCCTGACTGTCCCTGATTACCGCAGGACTTGACTGTCTGAACGTCCTTATTCTTCCACGAGAACAGGTCAAACGTAGCTGCGGCAGTGGTGTACTGTCCCATTGTGCCTGTCCACCAGGAGTTTGAGATGGTGTGCGGACGCAGTTCAGGATTGCGCAGATAGTTGGTGATGATATTTAGCGGCTCGGTAAAGTCATTCCCCGGTGGGGTCGGAATCGGCGAAAGCTGCACCAGCCGGGCATCCTTTGAATGCCCGTCGTTCGGACTGGTGCCGCCATTCACCGAATCATTACCGGCAATAGTTCCACCCACATGGGTGCCGTGCGAATCCGGACTGCCTAGCCTTGCCGGCGGATACTTCTTCAAAGCAGCAATCTTGCGATGTGTCGGAAACTCGCCGGTGTCGGTAATCGCCACCCCCTGATCACGGAAGGCATAATGATTCGGATCGATCTGGCCGTCAGTATAGCCCAGAATCTCATCCTGCCCTGTTACCCCTTGCTCCCAGACCCGGCGCTGGTTCTGTGCCCAGGTCTGGACTACCCATTGCGCATTCTCGTTCTCCGGCTCTGCCGGATGCCACTCCTCAATCGTCATCACGTACGGCAGCCGGGCAATGTCGACGAGCTGCGACCGGTCGCAGTCCACCTCAACAACCTTCATGACGCTCGACTCACCGGTGCGCACCACCTGACAACCCAGTGCTGTCAGATCGCTCACCGCTGTTGACAGGTCTTCCGGATAGAACAGCACCACCGATACCCTGCCATAGCCTTCGTCTGCCAGTGTCTGCGAGTGGAACTTGTATCCGGGCTGATAAACTCCCACCCAACGCACAAACGAAAGCCCGGCAACCTCAGCGGCAGCCGCCGCATTCATCTTCACAAACGCCAGCCGGGCAGAATGGAACCCAAGCAGATATCCGCCCGCGCGTACAATCTGGCGCAACTGCCACTGCTCCACCGGCCGGGCAAACTGTACCAGATACCAGCCAGTACCATCACCCGGATAGGTCTCGATAGACAGCCGGCTGCTCACCGGTGGCGGCGACGAGGCCGGATCAAAAGGCGCAATATCCCAGAATCCTGCAGAGTAGTCTTCCGGCGCTGACTGGGGGGTGAAGAAACCCCTGCCTGAAGCCCGGAACGGATTGGCACCAGACGCCAGCGTGAGCACTACTGCAGTCACTGACAATATCTTTCTCACAGAGCCTCCTGTTGGGTTATCAATCAGCCGATTATACCCCGCTGACCTGTCAATACAACCGGCACCTGCCTTGACTCGACTGATGTCGGCAATAGCCTTCTTACGCGATGGCCGTAGTAGTGATTGTCGGCAGACCCAACACCGGCAAGTCAACCCTCTTCAACCGGCTCGTGGGTGGCAGGATCGCCATCACCCTGCAGGAGCCCGGCATCACCCGTGACC
>JBDRUL010000005.1:0-14535 GCA_039801305.1 Caldifarciminota bacterium
AGAACCGATAATTACCTGTCTGACGGGATCAGTAACCTCGAGTCGGAACTCTGCGGGAAGTCGGAACGCAAAGTTTCCTGTAAAGCTCCGGCAGGCGCCATCCACTTCAGAACAGACAGTCTGCTCGAACGTGCCGGAGAGCGTCCGCAGAGAAAGATACTGCCGGCGCAGACGCTGCCAAACTTCCCGGGAACTCTCGCCTCTCTGGCTGGCGGACTGCGCCAAACACACAGTCCCGATCAGAATCCCTAGAATCGGATGTAGAAATTTGAACCTTGATTTCATAAAATCAGCATATTCTTACACCAGTTGAAGTCAATCAAGGGCAAGGAGGCTCATTGCCTCGCTCTTGACATCCGTACCCACGTGATTAGAAGTATCATGTGAAATCCGCCTTGCTTATCACCCTGCTGATCTCGGTAGCATTAGGTCAGGTCATCGAGGCAACGATTGCTGTCGACCCCCAGCCGCTGCAACTTCTCTGGAACCACCAGCACAGCAAAGTCTTCTGTACCTGCGTGCAGCGTGGCAGACTGGCTGTTGTGGATGTTGCTACAAACATGCTCGAACGCTTGGTAGTAGTCGGCGCCCGCCCTGCCGCATTGCTCTACGACTCAATCACCGATCGGTTGCTTTGCGCAAACTCCTACGACAGCACTGTCATGGTAATCGATGCCAATACCTATGAGATAATCGATACACTATACCCGGGTCTCTCTCCCAGTGGGCTGGCGCGCAACCTCAACTGGCGGCGACTCTACGTGGTCTCGTACGAAGCTGACCAGCTTGTCATTTACGACGACACAACCTTCCGGCTCATTTCACTGCTACCCACCGGTGACGGTCCGATCGCAGTATTCTGGCATCCTACGCGCGACAAGATCTACTGTTTAAATGAGCTCGACTGCAACATCTCGATTTTCGACGGCCGTAACCACGGCCTGCTCGGTCGAGTCGGCACAGGCATGCTGCCGTCAAATATGTGGTGGGACCCGGTACTCGACCAACTCTGGGTCAGCAATAACGGTACCGACAGCCTGACAGTTATCTCCTGTTCTAACGACGCTGTCATCGACAGCGTACCGGTCGGCATCGGACCAAGCTATCTCGCCTATCACGCTGGCAACCGCAAGCTTTACGTTAGCAACTTTGGCAGTGCCACGGTCTCACGCATCGACCTCAATACACGACGGGTTGACCATACTATTCCAGTCGGCTATCTACCCGGTGCCCTGCTGGTGGATTCCACAAACAACAGACTCTACGTATGCGTAGAAGGAGATGATGTCGTCAGGGTGATCGACTGTCCAACCGGTTCGATTGTGCGTACACTGGAAACCGGTAACCAACCCATTGCTCTCGCGTGGAACCCGGTACAGCAGAAGGTGTACGTAGCCAATCATCTGAGTAACACCCTATCCATAATCAAGACCACTGTGGACGTAAACGACAACTCTGGTTCATTTCTTGCATATTTGGAAACCGGGCTGCGCCCCTACCCCAACCCTTTCCGCAGTACTGTCCGTTTGAATCTCTCCTCGCCAAGACTGACCAGCATCAGCATCCGTAATGCTCTGGGAAAACTGGTGCAGGTCATCACCGCAGTTGGCGGAAGTGCCACTTGGGATGGCCGTGACCGAAACGGCAAGTCGGTACCTGCCGGCATCTACTTCGTCACATGCGAACCGGGACATTATGCAGCCATCGTAGTTCGCGAACATTGAACATCTGTCCCGACCGAATACTTACCTTTATTCAACTTTCCCATAGCCGACACATCCAATGTTGTCTTTACCGATAAGGATAGGCGTTGCACTGAGGCAGGTGGATAGCGACCTGCTCAGTTACGCTCGCACCTGCTCTTCTTCGTCGTCTCCTCCGCAAAAAGGGAAGACGGCGCTCAGGCAGATGGGCGATGTTCTCGCTGTATGTTCGCCAGCTGATTTCTTCCAGCTCTCCCCTCTCCAGCGCACCATCGAAGTAAACCGCTGCCACGCCGAAGCGCTCCTGGCTCTGTGCAAAGCTGGCGAGCTGAAACTGGACGATTCTGCGCGTAAGACTCTGACCGAACGTGCACTCGGTATCTTGCCAACATCGGAAGGAGAGCGACTTCTCGAAATAGCTGCCTGCCAAGAACTTGATCCTCGCTATCTCACAAGCAATCCCTCCCGTCTGCTCAATGGGCTGGAGGAGATCGAGCTGGAATTTGGTTCGGCCACAGCCCTGTGCTATGGATTCCTATTGATGGCGGGCGTACGCTCCAGTTCAGATTTGCATAAGTATGGCACCCGCGTCGAGGAGCTCCTGCAGCGCCTGATGCGTCGCCCCGGTGTGCACAGCGCACTGGCCACTGTCAATACCTGTAGTGCGAAGAGACTCAGACAGACCGAGCGCATCCGGCTGCTCAGGTCTATTCGTGAAGCCCTCTGGCAGGAATGCAGCAACCGTGTTGGCGCTGCGTTTCTGCTGACCCAGGTTATAGACGGCTATCTGGGTCTGCGCCCCGGCGGTGTTGGCGACTCACTCGGTCTGGCCGTCATCGACACCCTCATCCTCACCAAACTGGGTTTCCCCGTACGGCATCTTGGACGCGGAGATCGGGTCTATCTCGAAGTAGTTGTCTCTGAATACGTCGTCGAGCACTGGGATCCGCTGGACATGAACGGAACAGTTCCAGTACCCTCCTGCCATCGGCTTGGTCTGGCAGACCTCCTCCTGCGTGGTTACGAACGGATGGCACGTGGCTATGCCAACCGCAGCCAGTTTGCTCATGGCGAACGGATTGCAAACTGGCTGCTGGCTATGAAGGTCGACTACGCTCCTGCCTATCAGCTGCTCGGACAGTGTCTCCTTGGCCAGAACCGGCCTAAAGAAGCTGTCACAGCCTGCGCCAGAGCGATCCAGCTGAATCCCCTCCTTGCCGAAGCGTACCTGACCCAGGGTAACGCCCTGAGCGCGCTGAATCAGTGGCAGGAAGCTATAGATTCATATAAGCGGGCAATTCAACTTCAGGTCGGCTTCGCCGAAGCATATAACAACCTGGGATTAGCACTATGGCGCAGCGGTCAGCCTGAGAAGGCAGTGGGCGCATTCTGGCAGGCTATCCGGGTCAGGCGTGACTATGCCGAAGCCTACTATAACCTCGGTACACTCTATGCCGAACTGAATCAACCCGACTCAGCTATTACCGCATTCCAGCGGGCGGTTGAAATAGCCCCGGGATTCGCTCAGGCATACTACAATCTCGGGATGGTCTACTACAGCCAGAAAAACCTCGAGGCAGCTCTCGCTGCCTATCAAGCAGCCGTCAAAGCCAACCCCAAGCATGCCGGTGCCTGGCACAACCTGGGGATTGTCTACCGCGACATGGGGCGACAGGAACTGGCAGTGGAAGCTATAGAAAAGGCTGTCCAGCTAAACCCAATACTCCTCCGCTGACTCTCGCCAAGATCCTGCGCGCACTGGTTTGTAACTGGCTGTTACTGATTCCAATCTCATTCGCCTCATCAACAGTGGACAGGGTACAGCTCATAGAAACTGCCCCCTTGGGAAGCGAGCTGGACGACAGAACAATACCGAACGCCATTGACTTCATTCCTGAGATTATCGCCAGTGCCGAATCCACCCTAGATATTGCTCAGATGTACATGCTTTACTATCCGCCCGAAAGCAAGGGCAGCCTGCTCTACCGGCTCTACGACGCAATAACAGCTGCAGCTGCGCGTGGTGTGAGGGTGCGCATAATGCTTGACTCAACCGTACTCGCCGCCAATCCAACCGCGACGTATTGCCGAATGAGGGAGCAGCTGGCCAGATTCCCCGGAATCACGGTGAGAGCTGTTGACCTGCGACCGTTCAGCCGTTATCCAGAATGTCTGATGCACGCCAAATATCTCGTGGTGGACAGGCGCACTCTGGTTATGGGCTCACATAACTGGAGTTTTGGCGGCATGGCCGACAACCGCGAACTGAGCCTTGTAATTGAAGACTCGTCTCTCGTTACGCAGGTTTTGCAGGTGTTTGAACGTGACTGGAATTACGAAAATTCCCAGACTGCTGCCGTCCAGATTCCAAGCAGAAATCGTAAACCCTCTGAAACCGGACAAAACGCAAGAGAACTTCGCCTGGCTGTTGCGGGTCCGGTCGAACTGGCTCTGCCTCAGCTGTGGCAGATTACCGACGCGTTCGCCAGTGTGGTTACAGAAGCTGAGTCGACTCTTGATATCGAGGTCAACAGTATCTCCCCACGTATTGACTTCGGCGATGACATTCGGTTCACCCTGGTCGAATCACTGCTCCAGAGCGCTGCAGCGCGTGGGGTGAGGATTCGCCTGCTGGTCGACCGCTGGGCGTACCTGCACGAACCGTTCTTTATCCGTGCACTGGATTCTGTCCCGGGCATCGACGTCCGGGTAATTGACATCACCCGCATCGGCCCCAATCCCGGCGCCGGTACCCTCCATGCGAAGTTCGTGCTCGCTGACCGCCGCCGGTTGCTGCTGGGCAGCGCAACGCTAAGCCATCGTCAACTGACAGAATGCCGTAATCTGGCAGTACTGTCTGATGACTCAACGATTGCAAGGCAGCTGATCGATCTCTTTGAGCGCGACTGGTTCTCCGTACTTACTAGACAGCCGTAGGCACAGCCAGTGGTGCCGTCCTTACAGACGAGCTTGACCGGCACTCTCACAGGACTATGATTCCTAAATGGATAACTATCAGTTTGTCCCCCAAACACCTTGCAAGGAGGAGCTACGATGCAAAAACTGACTGTCCTTGGTCTGGCTCTGCTGATGGGACTGGCGCTGGCAACAGAAAAATGGCTTTCTGGCAGCGCTACCCACCATATCATGATTCAGGATCCTCAACCGGCAGTGTATCCGCCAAGCCTTGGTCTCATCGATTTCGGCATTGACACCTTCCGCTACGACGACAACACCCCGGCCAGTGCCTGGGCCTGGAATCAGGGTAACAATGGCTGGGGAATGAAATTCATCAGCCCGGCGGACAATATCACTCTTACCGGTGCCATGCTTCACTTCCACGCGAGCTGGCCCGCCCCAGGTGGCACAAGGGCAATGGTCAGGGTCTATGCGGATGACGGTCCCGGTGGCAGCCCTGGTACGGAAATCTGGCACTCAGACACGCTGAACATCAACCGTGGCGTGTGGAACTTCATACCAATCAATGAACCGATTGTTGGTTCCAACTACTACATCTTCTACATCCAGGTCGACTCCTATCCACGCTGTCCCGGTCTCTCAATCGACGCCTATGAGAACGCGCCTTCGCACCGCTCCTGGACCTATATGGCTGGCAACTTCGCCGAAGACGCCAATCGCGGCGACTGGGCGATACGGGCTGTAGTCGACTGGACTCCCCAGGATGTCAATGCCGAACTCCGCTACTTTGCGACCAACATGCCTCGCGACACCGTCCCGAATATCAACTTCCAGGTACGGGTGATGATCCGCAACCTGGGCAACAATGCCCTGCCGCAGGGCACGCCGCTCAAACTCTACATTACCGGTCCGCAGGGTTACACCTACGAAGGTAACGCCAGCACAACTGCTGCCCTCCAGCGTGGTCAGGCACAACAGGTGAACTTCACCTCATGGCGGATTCCTGCCACATCTGGCCTCTACCGGATTAATGTCTGGTCAGAAGCTGCCGGTGAACAATGGCAAGCGAATGACACTATTACCTACGACCTGTCGGTGGCGCGCTGGATAGAGTATGCCAACTACAACAACCTGTCCTATCTCGTCTGGCCCGGTCCCGAACGGGCAACCCAGTTCGACCCGGCTGATTTCGGCGTACAGTATCCGGTAGGTCTCAGCCGCGTCCGCAGCCAGTTCTACCTGCACCCGCAGTATCCTTGGAACGACACGACCTTCTCATTCAAGATATACGGCGACGACGGCATCACTCTGCTCTACGAATCAGATCCAATCGAGGCACCGGTCGGCGCACCCGGCCCGATCTGTGCCTGCGATCTCGACTCAATGCTCATCTTCACCGCCGGAACATTCTACGTATCGGTAGCGCCGGTATCCGGTGGTCATCCTTCGACCTGCACCGACGACTCTTCTGACGGACACAGCTTCTACGGTTCTGCCGGCAACTGGACACTGTGGACGCAGTCCGGCGAATTCTTCATCTCGGCGTCAGTTCAGGGCGGCGTGGGCGTTGAGGAAGGTTACAACCCCAGACTTCGCTATCCAACTCTGACTCTTGAGCAGTCCTCGAACCCGGCCAGTCGCATGCTCACTGTCCGCTGGCAGGCACCACGACCGGGCAGTGCCACTGTTGACCTGTTCGACGCGACCGGACGTCACGTGGAAAACCTGTACCGGGCTTCATCATCGCGTTCAGGACGGTTCAGCGTTGACCTCAACCGATTTGCCGCAGGCTTCTACTTCGTACGGTTACAGACCGAGTCCGGCACTGTCACACACAAGCTGGTCATAGGTCAGTAACCATCAGGTTCTCACAGATGGGGCAGGCTTGACCTGCCCCATCTGCTATTATTGCTCTGACCGGGCTGACTCCAGCCTAGAAAGCTCAGCCTCAGATAGACCGAAGTAGTGTCCGACCTCGTGAATAACCACCCTGCGGACGAGCGACTTCACCTGCTCGGCATTCTGACACAGCCGCTCAATGGGCTTCTGGAATATCAGGATTCTGTCCGGCAGCACATTCCCGTACCATGTGCCACGGCGGTTGAACGGCACACCCCGATACACGCCCAGCAGCGACCACGGGTGCCGACCCAGGCCATCGGCAATCTCAGCCGGTGCGATCGGCATGACCTCGACGCTCACATTCTCTATCCGCCTCTTCAGTACCGCTGGCAGAGACTCGATCGCCTCAGCAACCAGTTGCTCGAACGCTTCCCTCTCCATCGAGCCAGTCACTGCCGGACGCCAAACAGCGCCGTGCCGATACGAATCATGGTTGCGCCCTCTTCTATACCAACTTCAAAGTCCGAAGTCATTCCCATGGAAAGCTCAGGTAGCGCAACTCCGAAACGTTCCCGGCACTCGACCGCCAGTCTTCGCAGCATTCTGAAACATTGCCTTGAAGCCTCCGGGTCTTCGACTGCCAAGCCCGGGCCAATGGTCATCAACCCCTTCAGATTCAGCATGGGCAGCCCGATGACCATTTCGACCAGTGCCGGCAACTCTTCAGGACTGACGCCGTGTTTGGTTGGCTCACCAGATGTATTCACCTCAATCAGCACCGGCATTCTCCGCCCTGCCTGTTCGCATCGTTTCTGCAGCTCAAGAGCAAGGCGGGCCGAGTCAACAGACTGAATCATGTCAAATACCTCAACCGCCTTCTTCGCCTTGTTCGTCTGCAGGTTGCCCACGAGGTGCCAGCGGCAGCCAGCCGCAACAAGCGGTCTCTTGGCAACTGCCTCCTGAACCCGGTTCTCGCCTATGTCCCTGACACCAGCGGCAATTGCTTCGTTTACCAGCTCTGCGGGCTTGGTCTTGGCCACAGCAATCAACCTGACCTCTGAACGCTTCCTTTCCGCGCGAACGCACGCCGCCGCAATACGCTCCTCCAGAAGTTCAAGGTTTTCTCTGACACTCACGACCGGATTATAGAAGCCCGACAGCAGCGGTCAAATCTGCACTCTGAGCACCATGAGTGCAACTGACCCGGCCCGCCACCTTGACTGTCAGCCTGGCAGAACTAGACTCTTGCCGGGAGAAGTGGCGATGCGTCGGTTCCGTCCTGCAGCTCTGGTCTTTTTCATCCTGTCTGCTGCTGCAGAAGCCCGGATCTGGTATGTCCATCCGGACTCTGCCCTGAACTCGATTCAGGCTGCTTTGAACTCCTGCTCTGCCGGTGATACTGTTCTTGTCGCTGCAGGCACCTATCGCGAGGCGATAAGCTGGCCAGCTCGTGCCGGCCTCGTACTCATGAGTGAAGCAGGCTACGGTGCCACGGTGATCGACGGCGAGAACAGACGCGCTGGTATCACCATATCACGTTCGCCAGAACCCGGACCGGTAATCCGTGGTTTCACGTTTGCAAACTGCTTCTCCACCCTTAACGGCGGTGCCATCTGCGCCGAGAACTGCTCGCCTACCATCCTCGACAACTGGTTCGAAGGAAACGCTGCCCGGCAGGCTGGTGCAGTCTACTGTGCCCAAGGAAGCCCCATAATCCGGCGCTGCACCTTCCTCTACAATGCCTCGATGCAGTTTCCGCCGGGCGCAATCGGCCTTGGCCAGAGCTGTCCAGCGCTCATCGAGAGTTGCATTGTCAGCGGCAGCCTTGGCGGCGGCATCGGCTTTGCCAGTGGCGTATTGACAACAATCCGGTACTGCAACATCAGCGGTAATTATGGGTACGGAGTACTCGCTACCGGTGCGGCTACTGACACGGCTGATGCCAGGTTCAACTGGTGGGGTGACTCTACAGGACCTTATCACCCTCTGCTCAACCCTGCTGGCCGAGGCGACTCGGTCAGCAACAGGGTCGATTTCCGACCATGGCTCTCCAGCCCGATCGCTGTCACGGAGCCAGAGATTGAGCCAGGACATCTGCGCCCGCCTGGCAGCATCGTGTGCGGGGTACTCACGCTGAACATGGGTGATCTTAGTTCTGGTACCGTCTGGCTGCTTGACATCACCGGCAGACGGGTGATGCTGCTGGTCAAAGGTGCCAACTCGATCCGCCATCTGCCGGCCGGGGTGTACTTCGCCAAGCTGCCGGGACGATTGCTCGGACTTGTTGTAGTAAAAAAGTAGAAGAGAACTGCTGTGAAACTCGTATTGGCAATACTACTTATTACGATGACTTTCACAAGGGCCGCCAGAACAGACAGTGCCTTCGCCCACATTTATGAACAGATGGACAGGTATCACCTGACCTTTGATGTCTATACAGACGCTGACGCCGGTGGCAATCACTATGAGCCGTCGGAATGGATGAACGGCGTGGCAGTTCAGCTGGATCCGTTCTGGTCACCGGGACTGGATTCAACTATGACCTGCATAAGGTGTCGCTACATAGCAAACAGCGCTGAATGGGCTGGTGTCGGCTGGGTTGATGCTCAAGGATATGACCTTACCGGTGCCGATACATGCTGGTTCTGGGCCAAGGGAGAAGTTGGCGGTGAACGAATCGAATTCGGGGTCGGCGGGCGGCCGCGTGACTCTATCCATGAGTACACGACGGTAACTCTGACAGACCGCTGGAGCAGATACGCCATCCCGCTTCGCGGAGGAGTGCTCCGCAACCTCCACCGCGGCTTCTATTGGGTTGCCACACGTATCAACAACCCGCAGGGATGTGTTTTCTATGTCGACAATATCCAATTCAACCAGCAGCGGGTTGATTCTCTGCGCTTCATCCTGACCTATGTCCCGCTCCACTATCCCCACGACCGCACCTGGGCACTGAACCAGGCGTACACCTATTCCAATGCCCTTGCCATGATATCCATGGTGAGTCGTGGGAGCAGCGAAGACATGGAGCGTGCCCGGAAGCTGGGCGACGCTTTCGCTCTCTGCCAGGTTTCGGACCGGCTGTTTACCGATGGCCGTCTGCGCAATGCCTATATGACCGGCGATATCATCAGCCGGACAACCGGCAAAGCCAGGCTTCCTGGCTGGTGGGATCCGGACTCACAGCGCTGGTTCGAAGACGCTTATCAGACCGGTACATACGTCGGCGAGATGGCTTGGCTTATGGTAGCGTGGAGCACATACGATCTTCTGACCGGAACTTTTCGCTACCGGGAGAACGTACGCAGACTTGGCACCTGGATCCATGACAGCTGCTGGTCAACGACTGTTCAGGCATACCGTGGTGGCTACGAAGGGCCTGACACCAGCCCCAGACGGATGAACTGGTTCTCTACCGAACATCACCTTGACCTCTATGTTGCATTCAGCCTCCTCTACGAGGAGACGAATGACACCGTCTGGCTCTCCCGTGCAGAAAGATCACTGAGCTTTGTCCGGCGCATGTGGGATCCCGGTCGCCGCTATTTCCGCTGCGGGATGAAGGACAGCATGACAGTTGACACACTACCGGCTCTTGACGCGCAAACGTGGGGTCTGCTCGCTACACTTGACACCGGCTACTCGCAGGCAATCCGGAGTGCTGAGAGCCTGTGTCGACGGACTGCGCTTGGGCACCACGGGTTCTGCTTCAGTGCCAGAGGTGACGGAATCTGGTGGGAAGGAACCGCTCAGATGTGCTGTGCCTACATGCTCCTCAACCGCATTGCGCAATACGACAGCTTTGCCAGCGAACTCCGCTGGTGCCAGGATTTTGGACTTCATGGCAACAGAAGGGGAATCACGTCCTGTCTACCGGAAAGCTCATACACCGGCTTTGACCGCTACTGGGGCAGATCGTACTACTACGCGCGACTGGACATTGCCGCCACAGCCTGGTTCATATTCTCAGAAATACGTCGCAATCCATTCTGGCAAACTCCGCTGTCAGGACTGACCTGCCCTGACCGAAGCCAGGGCAGCACACCAGTACAAGGCCTTCCCACCGTCTACCGTGGTTCGTCCGGTTCGATCGCTTACAGTCTTAACTCCGCCGAGCTTTATGATACGGTTGGGCGCCGGCTAGGAAAACTATCCTGCGTGACAGATGTGACCGGTCGTTTAGCCTATGGAGTATATTTCCTCATTTGCCCCGCCTCGCACCGCAGCGATAGGTCACGTGCGGTCACAAAGCTCATAGTCCAGTAGCGAGAAAGTAAGGCGGGCACAATGTACGTTCCTATTCTCTTCTGCAGTCTGGCAGGCTGGCAGGTCAGAGGAGTAAATTATGTCTCTTGGCAGACCGGCACCTACCCTTACTCAACCGCCTGGCAGTACCAGAAGTACTGGAACTCGCAAGGCATCGACTCAATCTGGATCGGCACTCACCAGGGGAGGAACGCTCTCGGAATGCGGGTATACTTGAATCCTGACGATTCCACCCGCAGAAGTGGCGAAGTCTACGTAGACGTACGCTACTTCCCACCGCAGTGCAGCGCACCCGGCCATGGGCAGAATGACACATTGGTGCCGGTAGACCTCAGAGGAGAGAGTCTGAACTGCTATGTCTGGTGCCCGAGAGGAACGCGCGGCAGACCCGACGCCCCCAACGGACTGCAGGTTTTCGTAAAAGACTCATCCTGGCGCAGCTGGTATTCACCCTGGCAGAACATCGTTCTCGAAAGTGCCTGGAACCGGGTCAGTGCTCTCATCCCGGACACATCCGGAGCTGTCGACCTGTCGCACATTGTCTGTGTAGGATTCAAGTTCGGACTGAATGCGAATGCCGTTGCATCAGTCAGATGCACGATGTGGCTGGATGATTACAACTGGGGGAATTCCCGCTACATCGAGTATCCGTTCGAGCATCTGGGCAATGCCCTGGACAGTCTTGTCGCAACCGGGTGCAGTCATGTAGCTCTGGTAAACACATGGTATATGAGGCACTTTGACGATGACAGCATCTTTCCCGACAGTACCAGAACGCATAGCGATTCAGAACTTGCTGCTTTCTTTCAGCAGGCTGGGCTGCGCAATCTCTCGGTGATGGTAAAACCCCATGTAGACGTCTACGGTGACAGCTGGCGTGGATACATCTACCCGAGGAACCCAAGCAACTGGTTCCGGTGTTACCGCCGCTTCATTCTTCACCACGCCCATCTGGCACAGAGCAGCCCGGCAGTAAAATGGTTCTGCATCGGAACAGAACTCGCAGCTCTTGATACCGGCTTCCGGCAACAGTGGCATGAAATAATCGATAGTCTGCGACAGATTCTGCCAACGTGCACGCTGACGTATGCGGCAAACTGGAGCCCGCATCCCTTAAGGGTCTGTTTCTGGAACAGACTGGATGTTGCCGGTATCGACGCCTACTTTCCCTTGAGAACCGGCAGCCCAGACCCGCCTCTGGCAGCTATTATCAGCGGCTGGCAGGCTTGGAAGCGCGACAGCATCTACCTGATTCACCAGCAGACCGGCAAACCGATCGTTTTCACTGAAGCAGGTTACCCGAGCCGGTACTGGGCAGCAGACTCGCCATGGGTCAGTACTCCCTGCGCGATCATCGGTACCAATTGTGAACTGCAGGCGCGCTGTTATGAAGCCCTGTGTCAAGTCTGGGATACGACCCACTGGTTCCTCGGCACATTCTGGTGGCATTGGATGCCAGTAGTGGATGCTGGCGGATTGTGGGATGACCACTACACGCCACAAAACAAGCCAGCAAGGGATCACCTGTTTCCCTGGACTACCGGGTTCTGGAAACGAAGTTCATCGCCAATCGGACACAGCCAGTCTGCAACGTGTTATCGCCTTACCGGGCGCCCGGCCGAAAAGCTGGACATTGATGGAGCTGACGCCATGATCTTTGACGTGACCGGCAGAATGGCTGGCTTGTTTCCAGCAGGGGTATACTTCATACTGGGAGACGGTAATCAGTGCGGTGGAACACCCTACCAGAAGATTGTAATACTGAAATAGACAAACTATCGCTCCTCTATCTGGGCTCACAACAGCAAGAAAACAAGCCCAACCGGTCTTTGGGGATCCAGCTCAGGCAAAAGCACAATCCGCGGCTCTCTAGACCTACCGTCAGACAGCGCTGGTGCCGGCTACGCGTTGCTTGACATATCCAGACGGGTGATCATGAGACTGCACACCGGCAGCAATGACATCAGGCATCTCCCGACTGGCGTGTACTTCGTCAAATCCAACTCCGGAAGAAGTAATCCTGCTCAGAATGTCACCAGGGTAGTAGTACAGAGATAGAGCTTCACGGCAGCACAGCCGCCAGCAGAAATACCAGTCAGCACGGTCACTGATTCTTCAGCTGCAACCCGGATTGACTCCGAAGTAACGACCAGAACCAACTGTTGAACCACGACTGCAACCCATTACATAGCTGCGCTGAATGCAACGCTGCAAACCAAGGACAGCGCAGAACTGCCTGCCGCGATGGACGCAGCGACGAGAACAAACATGAAAACTGGCCTTCAATTGACAGTGACTGCCAGAGATGATGCCTCTGGGAAAACTATTGTAGCACCGGGGATGCAACCAACTGGCACAACCACTGGGGGAATGGGAGGGTCATGCCGACGGTTTGTGGACTAACCATCTGCCAGTTGGAAGGTTATGCCGATGCCGGCGTTGACGGCGATATTAGTTATAACTAATATCGGGTGAGGCGAACAGTGGCTGAAAAGTCACGCCGCTTTGCACTTTTCCCTGACTTCGGCAGGCGTCTTGCCGAACTCCGGATGCGGCGGGGAATGCGCCAGTCAGACGTGGTGCGGCGGATGTCGGCTCACACTTCCCAGTCTCTTGTATCCCAGCTTGAGACCGGTCGGCTGAAAAACCCGACTCTCGGACTGCTCTCAAGCTATCTGCAGGCGATCGGCGCCAGCTGGTCAGAGATTGCTGACCTACTTGACCGCTCCCAATCTCAGCCTGAAACCGCTGAATCTGACGTTAAACAGGAGATAGCCAGCTCGCTGGCAAACCTGCCCCGGCAGACGGCAATGGCAGTGGGTAGGTATGATCTTGCGGTTGCCCGTGTCCGTCAGGCGAGAGGAAAGCCGCCGGAACCGGCCGAACTCAGAACAATGCGCGCGATGAAGCTGGCAGCAGCTCATGAGCGGCGCCGCCGGCTCCTGGAAACCGTGCGCAGGGGAACAGACCGACAGGAGTTCGGACCCGGCCTGAGCACCGTCCAGCGTGCTCATCTGCTCACACTGGCTCAGAAGCTCTGGGGCATCCTCTGCCGCACCCGCCAACGCAACACCACGAGGAGAGAGGCGCTGCTTGACGAGACTGTCCAATGGTTCCGCAGTCAGGAAGTCCTGCCCGAAGCAGCGATTGAATGGACTCGCCAGACGGTCATCGACTTCTTCACCGAACTGGAGAGAAGGGGTCAACTTGACAGATTGCCCCGGCGCTCAGCAGAAAAGAAGAAACAGGGAATGCGCCGATACCGCCAGCAGCAACTGCAGGAGCACCGGCACCGGGTAAACGAATACCAGAAGGCACGTTCAGCGGTCATAGCGAAACTATGGTCAGCAGCAGAGCAGAAACTCGCCCAGAGAGAAATAAGGAAGGAAGCATATCCGCAGTTTCTCAGTCTGATCAGGCGTATCTGCTATGCGATTGACTGCTTCGACAATTCCGAGACGCAGCAACAGGAGATCGAGAACTACCTCACCGACCTTGCCAGGCACCAGCAGGGCTCTGAAAGTGAACTCGCCCGACGGATAGCAAAGACCGTTGCCAGCCGGTACCGGCAGCTGCGCGCATCGCTGCCGCCGAACCCTCTGTCATGCTAGCACCGGCAGCTCCACAGGCAGCCGGTAGAACACCTTGACTTCGGCACAGGCGGGCTGGATAATCAACCTAAGGAGGCAGCGAGTGAAGACAATTCTCCGGATGGCATTATTGGTGCTGCTGCCGCTGGTCGCTCTCGGCAGTGTAGAAACCATTACTCAGACCTTCGACTTCTCGATAGATGACTTTGTCTTTG
>JBDRUL010000006.1:0-14208 GCA_039801305.1 Caldifarciminota bacterium
ACCAACGGGGTTTTCTCTTTTGATGCTGTTCCTCAGGGTGTTCACCGTCTGCGGGTTTTCTACTGGCATTTTGACCCGCCACCTGCTTGGGTTGAGACTACCTATAAGACAGTGGTGGTGTTGCCGGGCGTCGGTGCGCGTGATGTAGAGGTCAGGTTAGATACTGACTGGGGGCAGCCATGAAGCACAGAGCAAACGGATTCACACTGATGGAGCTGCTGGTTGTACTGCTGATAATCGGTATACTGAGCAGCGTTGCCCTGCGGACTATTGACGCCACTCGTGACCGGGGACTCTACGAGGAAACGATGAAGGAGATGAGAACTCTTGCGCAGGCGATGGTGGGGAACCCGGAGATTGTGATCAACGGTCATAGGACCGACTTTGGTTTTTTTGGCGATATGCGGCGATTGCCCAACGACTTGCAAGAGCTTGTGGCTAATACTACCGGCTCTCCTGACTGGAGGGGGCCATACCTGCGTCGGGAGTTTGAGAGCGACAGTGCGGGATTCCGCTACGATGCTTGGGGACGCCCGTATACGTATGATCAGTCGACGGGCACTATCTCCAGTCTTGGTAACGGACGCCGGCCGCTGACTCTGCGGGTGGTAGACTCGCTGCCACAGCTATACGCAAACTCTGTCACCGGTACTATTACTGATGGCACGGGGCGTCCGCCAGGTGAGTTGAACAACACGATTACCATATGGCTGCGACTGCCGGGCATGCCCAGATTCACCACGCCTGACCAGAGCGGTTACTACTATTTTGACAGCGTTCCCATCGGCAACCATCGTCTTGTCGCCCAACGGGTTGGCGGTGATTCAATCGCCCGTTGGGTCAGCGTTGCTCCGCGTTCGCGGGCGGTTGTCGATTTCCGGTTCAGCCGGCCTTTCCGTAACTATCTGCGGATGGTGGGTGAACCGCAACTGCAGTTGCCGGAGAGCTGTGGCTTCTATATCCGCGTCGTCAACGAAGGGCCAACTGACGACACGGTTGCCTCGATCCAGATCCTAAGTGCAGATAGCAACTACTATACCACGCTGTTCACATACTCCGGTGACCACGGTAACGGTTATCAGCCGCTGAATCCTGGCGTTGGCAAGGGAGGTACAATAGTGCTCCAGACTCCCTATGCGGTCAGGCCTGATCGCGGCGAGATAGTGGTATTTGGTTTTTATGATTTCTACCAGAGCCCGGGAGGACCGCCCAGCCCGAAACAGAATGTGTCGGGCAGGACTTTCCGACTCAGGTTCAACGACGGCTCCGAGATTACCGTCAGACCCTGACGGCGAACATAAGGAGGAGTATTGCCAAGCAAGGTTTTAGGTGGCGGTGGCAAAGGTACCCTCTGCATTGATATAGGATCCAATTCCGTCAAGTTCGTGAAGCTCGAGGGTGGCAAGGTAGTTGACTACGGTCTCAAGGAGATCGGGGAAGCTTTCGATGTTCCTTCGATCCTGCGGGAGTTGATAAAGGACTACAAACCGCGCGAAGTATACACCTTTGTGTCGGGGCCATCCGTGAGCGTCCGTCAGGCTCCGTTTCCAAAGATGAGCCGACGGGAACTCAAGGATGCGATCCTTCTCAGATTGGAGAAGTACTCTCCGTTTACACTGGACGAAGCGATATTCGATTTCAAGACGTTGGGTCCGGTCAAGGAGGCGGGCGCGATCAAGGACAATGTCATGGTGATTGCAGCGCGCAAGGACATTGTCTCTGACCATATATCAACACTGCGCAAAGCCGGTTTGGAACCGACATCCATCAGTGTCATCCCGTTTGCGCTGCAGGCGGCAGTGAAGAAGTTCGGACGTGTTCGTCCCGATGAGACTGTCTGTCTGCTCGATATTGGTGCCGAGTTTACCGATATGGTCTTCATGAAGGGTGAGCGGCTCGATCTGGCAAGAACAGTGACTACTGCCGGTAACGCCATCACCGAAGCAATGACTGTAGCGATTACAACAGAAGAAGGACAGCTTGCGCTTGACGCCTACGATGCGGAGAACTTGAAACGAAAGTACGGAATCCCGGCAGAGGATAGTGCGGAACGGCTGCCGTCAGGTGTTATGGTTAAACGCTTGGCAACTCTTCAGCGGCCGGCACTGGAGCGGTTTGTGGCGGAAGTTAACCGGTCGATCGACTACTACCGTCGTGAGTTCGGCGAGCAGAAGATTGATCGGTTGCTGATCTGCGGTGGTACAGCAGCAATGAAGGGCCTGCGTGAATACCTGCAGGCCAACCTTGGTGTTCCGACCGAGCTCTTTGATCCGTTCCGGGATTTCGGTCTCTACCGCCAGGGGACAGCAGGTGAAGAGGCGGGTTGGCGACTGGTGACAGTGCTGGGGCTTGCCTACGATCACACGGCCGTCGACTTGTTGCCTAGCGAGATGCGGACAGGCAAGACAGTTGCCCGTGACGTTCGACTGGTGACAATAGGCGGTATTCTCTGGGTAGGGGCGCTCATTGCTATCTACGCACTTCTAGCCGGCTGGTCGGCCCTGCCTGCTGCTCAGGTGAGTAAACTCAAGAAGGAGTTGAAGCAGACCGAGGATGCCAACCGGGAATATTTTGTCCTGCAGAACGAGGTGGCCGAACTCGAATCGCGCCAGCGGAGCCTGAGTAATGTGGTTGGCGAGGGAACAAAGTCTGTTCCGACCATGGCACGGCTCTCCCGGGTGGTGCCCCCTAACATTCAATTGAGTACTTTCGCACTTACCGGACGGAGTAACGTTAAACTGACCGGAGTCGTTATCGGCGAACCGCATCTGCTGGACATCGATCTCTCTCAGTTCATGATAGACCTGGAACACGACGCCGGCTTTAGACAGGTTCAGCTGGTTAGTAAGAACCGTAGCACCCTGCAGGGTGAAGCGGTTCTTGAGTTCGAAATTCAGTGTGTTACGGAGTGAACCATGGGACTCGGTGAAAGAAAAGTCATCATTGTCGGTCTGGTGGTCTACCTTCTGCTCGGTATAGCAGCTTTGTTGCTGCTCTACCAGCCCAGGTTCAAAGCCCATCGAAAGGCAAGTGCCGAGGCTGCTGAGCTGCGTCGGCAACTGCAGGAGACTCTGGAACGGGTCAAGCAGACACCGCAGTTGCGGCAGCGGAAGGCACGGATAGAGTCCGAGATTGCTGACATCTGGGCCCGTATCGTGCCCCGGTCAGAGATGCTCTTAATGCTGAGGCGGTTGGCGACTGAAGCTAGGAGCAACCGGGTGAATTTCCTTGAAATACTCCCTCCAGGTCTTGATACGTTACTGCAGGAGGAGAATCCGGCTACGCCAGTACGCCCGATACCATTCACAGTCACGGTTCAGGGCCGTTATCTTGATATCGGAAGATATATCGAGGGACTGACCGATTTCCCTTACTTCGTAAGAGTGCCGGATCTTGAGGTGAGCGGCCGTGAAGATATCAGGCCTGAGGTCGAGGCCAAGCTGCTCCTTAACATATATGCCTCGAGTCTGGCTGGAGGGGGGAGGTTGTGAGGCGGATAGTCCTGGTTGTCGCCTTGGTGGCGATTGTCGGTCTGGCAGCTTATATGCTCTTGAAACCGAAACCGCCACAACGTTCTAGTAGCCGGCGGGCGACTGCTGGTGATACCAGCGGGGCGGCAGCGAGCGTCGCACCGCGTCAGCCAGGGCGGACTGCTGGCAGGCTGCGGGCCAAAACCAAGGAAGAGCGCGCTGCCGAGCGCAAGCGGTTGCGTGAGGAACGCCGTCGACAGCAACGTGAGGCGCGTAGAAGAGAACGGGAACGGCGTCGGGCACTGCGGAGCGCTTCGCGTCGGGGCAGGAGCTCATTTCGTCGGGACCGTAAGGGGCAGTACTACGTGCTCAAGGCAACCATTGTGGCACCAGGCAGTGAGCGCTTCGCGCTCATCGATTCGCGGCGTGTTGGTATCGGTGACGTAGTGATGGGACGCCGCGTAGTTGCAATTGATGAGAATTCGATCCAGGTTGAGGCATTCGGTCGTGTTACGACCGTACGGATTGGCGAAAGTCTGTTGCCGCCAGGCGCGTTTACAACCCGGCGGCGTAGTCGAGGGTAGCTCCGGTGCTGATGACCGGGGTCCGGGCGCACCCGCGTCGGAGAAAGGAGTGACTTGAGACAGAGGATACTAACCATACTTAGCATAACAGTTGGGGTTCTTGCTGTCTACACATTTGTCTTCAGCGGTCGGGCAGATGAACCAAGGATACTTGCCGGAGAGGCTGCAACTCAAGCAAGTGGTGCCCGCGCCCGGCGTAGCCGCCAACGAACGCGGGTTCTTGTTGGACCAACCTCACCAACTCCGGCACCGGCACCGACGCCTGCTCCTGCTGCTTCCGGTCAGCCGCTTACACTGGTACGACCTGAGCCGGAGGTCTGGGGCAGTGATCCATTTGTCCGCGAGGTGCTGCTGGTAAACGAACTTGCGAACTGCAAGTTGAGAGCGGTTACCATCGGCGGTGACCGGGCGAGTGCATTGATCAACGATCAGATACTCGAGGAAGGCGATGTTATCAGCGGCAAGCGGGTTGTGGCAATCGCCAGCGACCGAGTGACGCTGGAACAGGGTGGTCGGACATTCGTACTTATGCTGGGGGAGTAGGCAAATGAGAAGAACAACGAGAGTGCTTTTCGCTGTACTAGGTTTGTTCGTTGTCCTGAATGCGCAGCCGCTCAACGTCAATGACATAGGCATCGACCGGACTCTGGATGGTGTCCGCGTGACGATTGCCTGCAGCGGCAGCCCTAATGTCAGTTCGTTCACCACCGAGTCACCGCCGGCACTGGCGATTGATATAATGGACGCTACCAGTCGCGTGCCGACAGACCGGATTGTTTCACAGTACTATCCAGTGACCATGGTGAGCGTTCAGCCGAGTGAGGCTACAAACGGTGTACGGGTGGTGATTCAGCTCCGGGATATGGTGCAGCACCGCGTAACAGTTGAAAACGGAGTCATCAGTGTCCAGTTGGGGACAGAGCCACTCGTCGAGCCGGTCTCGCGGCCGTCGACCGATCAGTTTGCCGGCAAGAGGCTGACGCTTTATGTGCGGGATGCTGACGTGTCTGACGTGGTGCGGATGATTGCCCAGCAATTCAACCTGAACATATTGGCAACCCAGGACGTTCGGGCAGCCATAACAGTTCATCTGACCGATGTACCCCTGCGGGTTGGTCTTGAAGCAGTTCTTAAGGCAGCGCTGTGCAATATGGTTGAAGACGACCACGGGGTTATCATCGTCAAGCCGATTCGGAAACAGATGTACGGCTCGGCAAGGACACGGGTCTTCGAGCTCGATTACATCGAGGCTGAGGATGCGATGAAGGCTGTGGCAAAAGTACTTTCCGAGGATGGAAAGGTCGAGGAAGGATTCCGTCGCGTGGGTGGTGCCACCGGCCAGGCGAAAAACCGGAATTCAGTGTTGGTCGTGACGGATATACCCGAGGCGCTGGTGCAGGTTGAACGATTGCTGGCAGAGCTCGATCGGCCGGTGCCGCAGATTTCGATTGAGGCGAAGTTTGTCGAGACCACCCATTCTGCTGAAGATCGCTTCGGTATCGACTGGCGAACTGTTTTCAGCTTTAACACGGAGGGGATGAACATCGGTGAGGATGCTGCGTTGCCGGTGATTTTGCCGTTCGGTGGGGTAAGGGAGCTGTACTTCGGGAAGGTATCGCTGGCGCAGTTTAGTGCTTCACTCGAGCTGTTGATGTCGCGAGGGAATTCCCGGTTGCTTTCCAACCCGCGGACGATGACATTGGATAACCAGACCGCGACCGTAAGTATGGGGCTTGATATTCCTGTGCGCGAGGTCCATAAGGATGCGCAGACCGGCGCGCTGACTTACACTTGGCGGACACGCTCGGTGCCAATCTCTCTTGAGGTGACACCGCATGTTACTGCTAACGGTGAGGTTACGATGCGGGTTAAGCCGAGTGTCGAGGCTATTACCGGCTGGGTAGGTTCTGCAGACGACCAGCAGCCAATTGTTGCCAAGCGTGAGGCTGAGACCCAAGTGAGCGTACGGGATGGTGAAGTGGTCGTTATTGGCGGTCTAGTTAAGGACGAGGAGACGCGGAATGTGGGCAAGGTGCCGCTGCTCGGCGATATTCCGATAATAGGTCATCTGTTCCGCAAAACCTCGATTCAGCGTAACAAGAGTGACCTGATGATATTCATTATCCCGCACGTCATCATGCCGACTGAAAGCTAGGCGAGTTTTCGTCAGTGAGAGTGAGTGATGCTCACTCATAGTAATGAACATAGACGAACTACTGCGCTATGCGGCAAAGTATGGAGCTTCAGATCTTCACCTAACCGTCGGCAACCCGCCGGTCCTCCGGGTTAACGGTCGACTGAAACGTATTCCCGGGCCAGCGCTTGTAGCCGAAGAGGTACAAGCGCTGGTTTTCTCCATGTTGACCGACGAACAGAGAACTGCTGTTGAGCGACGACGCGAACTAGATCTTTCCTACACTTGGGGAACCTCGACTGCCACTGCTCCAGATACGATCAGCGTCGAGTACACTACTCCCGAACGTATCCGGGCAAGGGTGAATGTATTTCTTGACTCTGCTGGAGTCGGTGCAGCCTTCCGTATCATTCCCGCCAAGATACGTACACTTGAAGAGTTGCCTGCGCCTGCATCTCTTGCGGAACTCACCCGGTGTCAGTCTGGTCTGGTGTTGGTTACCGGACCAACCGGCTGTGGCAAGTCGACGACGCTGGCAAGCATGATCGACCATATCGACCGGGAGCGTTCTGCCCGAATCATTACCATTGAAGACCCGATCGAGTACATATTCAGGGGCCGCAATTGTCTTATCAGCCAGCGTGAGATCGGCACACATTCCCGATCGTTTGCATCGGCGCTACGGGCATGTCTACGTGAAGACCCAGACGTGATACTTGTTGGCGAGATGAGAGATTTGGAGACAATCAGGCTGGCGCTGACTGCTGCCGAGACCGGTCATCTTGTTCTTTCGACATTGCATACCAATAATGTGGCGGAGACGGTTGATAGGATTATTGATGTTTTCCCATCAGACCAGCAGGCTTATGTGCGGCAGATACTAGCAAATGTTATCCGGGGAATAGTTTCGCAGAAGCTGGTGTTGCGTAAGGACGGCCGGGGAAGACTTGCAGCAATGGAGACCCTGGTTGCCACTCCGGCAATACGGAATCTGATTCGCGAGAGCAAGTCGCACCAATTGACTTCCTTAGTCCAGACCGGTTCACAGTTCGGGATGCAGACAATGGATCAATGTCTGGAGGTTCTGGTTGAACGTGATTTGATATCGGTCGAGACCGCTCAGGAAGCGGCCGTTGACAAGAGACTGTTTGCCAAACCTGCCGGTTCGCCGCCCAATATCGTCGGGCAGTGACTTTGTTTCTCGGAATAGTTATGTTTGTGACCGGATTGGTATTCGGCAGCTTCTTCAATGTCTGTATTTGGCGTATTCCTAGAGGTATGTCTATAGTCTGGCCTCCGTCTCACTGTGTGCATTGCCACAGACCAATCCGTTGGCACGACAATATTCCGGTGTTGAGCTGGCTGCTGTTACGCGGGCGCTGTCGGATATGCGGCAAAGCAATATCTGCGCGCTATCTGCTCGTCGAGGTCGTTTCGGCTGTCCTTTTCCTTAGCGCCTTTCTTCGCTTTGGATTCAGTCTGATGACATTAAAGGCGATTGTCTTCTTGTCTCTGCTTGTTGTCACAGCGTTTATTGATCTCGACCACAAGGTTATCCACCGTCGTATCACGTTACCAGGCTTGGTACTGGGCATCGCTGGCGGTTTAGTGCCGCCGCCGGACGTCACTGGTGCCTTGGTGGGGGGCGCGGTGGGTGCCGGTTTTGTGATTGGAGCATGGTTGCTCTGGCGATTCGTTCCCTTGTTCCGTAGGCTTTTCAGACTGGAGACGAAGGATGCCATGGGGGGCGGTGATGTGTTTTATGCGGCTATGATCGGAGCTTTTGTCGGAACGAGGTCACTGCTAGTAGCTCTTTTTGCGGCTGTTCTTATGGGAGTGATAATAGGCTATTCGCTGCGTGTTCTTGGTCGCGGGTACCGCGGTCAGGAAGTACCATTTGGGCCTTTTCTGGCATTGGGAGGCTTGCTTGGAATGTTTTTTGGGGAGAGCCTGTTTGCGCTTTATCTGCGGTTAGTGCTTGGTCAGCCGTAACCGTTTAGCTGCTATTTTCGGAATTCTGTTCGGAAAGAAACGGCGGGGATATTTTACCCCCCGCCGTCCAGTGTCAGCGGTCGAATCTACTCCCTGACCTCTCCCAATACGACGAACTCTACCCGACGGTTCAACGCCCGCCCGGATTCAGTACTGTTGTCGGCAACCGGCTGGCTTTCGCCCATTCCCACTGCGGTCAGGCGGTTTGGAGCGATACCATAGTTCTGAACCAGATGCGTGACAACTGCCTGAGCTCGACGTTCCGATAGCCGCTGGTTATATTCGTCTGAGCCGATATTGTCAGTGTGCCCTTGGATCTCGACTCTTATCGTCGGGTTGTCGGTGAGAATCTTGGCAGCCGCATCAAGAGCTTCCTGAGACTGGGGCAGCCTGATAGTGGCTTTGTTGAAGTCGAAGTAGATATTCCGTAGCGTGACCTTCGTACCCGGTTTGACTAAGGCAAAGTCCTGACGGGCGGTTCTGTCGCGTTCCGCCGCAACCGCCGCCGACTGGTCGATGTAGCCTTCGGACTTGGCAGTGACTGCATATGTGCCGACAGGGACTTCTGCGGCATACACTCCGGTCGCTGGGTCGGAGCTGACCTCAGTGATGACGTTGCCGGTTGCGGCATCCTTGAATACTAGTGTAGCGGCAATCGCGGAACCTGTGCCACGGTCGGTGACCTGTCCGGTTACTGTGGATTTGACTGTTGCCGGGTTCAGCAGGAATGTGGGGGTTGCTACACTGTTTTCAGCGACAGCAACTGTTTGGGTTGAGGGGAAGTACCCTTCTGCTGAAACTGTTACAGTGTAGGCACCGACCGGTACGTCGTTAACGCGGAAAGCTCCTGAAGCGGCGTCGGATTGAATTGTCGGCAGATTGCTTCCTGGGAACTCAACTCGGGCTGCAAGCGGTCTGCCAGTAGTGGCATCGTTGACCGAGCCGGCAATGACACCGTATGACACGAGCGGTCGGAGCGAGAATTCGTAGGAGCGGGTAGTGTTGGCTTCCACATGGACCGGCAGTGCGGTGGGCATGTAACCTTCAGCCTCGACTCGGACAGTGAGGTCTCCAGCAGGTACGTTTCTAAGAATGAAGACACCAGTGTTCGGATCGGTGCTTACCGGCGGCAGCTTGGGGTTGTCCGGGAAGGTAACGGTTGCCGCCAAGGCTTGGCCAGTTGAAGCACTCTTCACAGTTCCGGCGATTGTGCCGAGCTTGGGCGGCAGTCGACGGAAGAACGGAGTGGCGATGTTCAGGCCGATGTTGACACTGTTGGCCACCTTGGGACCCCAGCCAAAGGTGTAGGCTAGTGTGAAGGCAGAGCCGTGACCGAAGCGAATGCCGGGAGTCAGGCGTATTGAGCCACGCTCAGTATCGAAAATGCCGTCAGAGCCATCCGGTTGCAGGGAGTAGATTTCAGCAAAGATGGCGAAACCGGCGGCAGCTAGTTCCAATCCCGCACCGGTCTGTGTTCTGCCAGCGGCCTTACCGTAGTTGAACATTAGGTTTGGCGCTGAAGAGGTGAGGTCCTGAAATCGAAGATTGACAAGCCCCGCCCAGAGAAAGGGTTCTTCGGTATTCAGTGGGAGTGCTGCGTCTGGATCGAGATAGAACAGGTTGGTGTTGCGATACTTGAAGGTGTAAGCAGCGATAGCGCCGAGTTTCAGGACAGGTATCACAGGTAGAGAAATTTTCGCACCGGCACGGAGATCGTGCCAGCCCATCTGGTATTTCTGTGCTGATTGGGGGATGGTGGCATACTGAAAGATGCCGCCCCAAGAACCGAACATCTCGGCACCAAAGTACTTGGTCGATATCGGAACATAATGGATTGATGGTGCTGACAGATCAGCAACATAACCGGTGCCATTGAGATGCCCTGTGTCACTGTCAATAATGCGACGTCCTAAGGCATTTAGCCCAATGTTCAGTCCGGGTTCGTCGACTGTTGCGTCCTGAACCCGCAGCAGGCCTTTGCCACCGCCAATTGCTCCATAGCCAAGAAGAAGGCTCGGTAGCAGCGCAGCTAGGGTAATGACAGTTGTTCTGCGATACAAGACTCCTCCTTTGTTTTGCAAAATTCAGACAAACAAAAACGGACCTTGAATGCCAGGCTTGTACCTTTCCAAGGTCCGTAAAGAAAAAACTACCTACCCAGCCTCGATGGGTCGTCGTAGAGATCGGCGACAGTTACCTGTATCTTGGCGGTCGCAGATACTGCGTTGTCTGTAAGTTCGTCCTTTCCGGAGACAGTTATGGTCGCTTCGAGAATGACATTGTCGCTCTCATTGAAGTATTCCTCCTTGTACCAAGACGACATCAGTTCAAAGCGGGCGGTTGTAGTCTTCTTGCCTTCTGGGTCGCTGACAACCGTGACTCGGAACGGTACTTCAACAGGTGGCAGGTTCTCAATGGGATCGCCCATGCCTGGTACTTGCTTGAAGGTTACCTTCACCTTCTCAATTCGGGCAGTGTAGGGATTCCAAGTGGGCAGGCCGGGGCCGAACTCTAGGTACTGCAGAATGAGCTGGCAGGAATCGGTAGGCGTGACCTCGATTACTTCTATTTCACCTGTCTCCGGGTCGCGAACGGTGCCCCTGTCCACCAGATCTGAGTAATAAGGGTTCTGAATGTTGACAATGCGCAAGCTGTTTTCGCGCTGACAGGAGAGCAACGGTACCGCAAATATCACCACCAATGGAAGCAGACCGAGAATAGTTCTGCGCACAGGGCTCCTCCTTAATTGCTCCACTTAAGACATTCTAAGTCCGGCCACTTATTTGTCAAGAACCGTCCTAGTAAGCTATTTTTTCACAACCTTAGCTCTTACGGGAAGGTGTGAACCACCGACCTTGATCACGAAGTATACGCCCGGGGAGATTCCCGATACGTCGTTTTCGCCAGCATGCATCAACATTATCAGGCGCCCTGTCTGATCGAAGAGGCGATAACTGCCCGTTTGCTCGCGTGGCAAATAGAGGCGGGTCCTGACGACCGACGGCAGCTCGGGGTTTGTAGCTGTCGGGAAATGCGAATGCTCAGGTTCGGTTATGCCGGGCCCTGGTGGCGGGATGCGATAGCGCCAGAATTCACTAGTCTTGTTCCCCTTTAGAGCGTAGAAGACTGTCCGCCCAGAAGAAACGATGGCACCGCCACCCTTTACACGTTTCTTCTTGCCAGTGCTCCCGAGCTGCGGAATGGTGTCGAATTCTTGCCAAGAATCAGTGGAAGGGTTGTAGCGCCAGAATTCGCAGGTGTTGCCGCCTTTGAGTGTAAAGAGAGCGCCACTGAAGAAAGTACCGCTGCCACCGTCTTTGACTTTCTTGGTCTTTCCAGAGCGGCCGACTTGAGGATAGGGACTTAGGCTTGTACGCAGCCAAGTGTCGCCGCGGATGTCAAAGGCAAAGAGTTCGTTGTAGTAAGCTTTGACACAGTAGATCGTGAACATGCCGTCGTAGGCGACAAATGAGCCTTCCTTGATCTTGTCCTGGCCTGATGGTCCAAGGGGCACTGGTGGGAGGAATGTGTCCCAGCGGTCGATGACCGTGTTATAGCGGTAAAACTCGTTCTTGTAGCCTTTGAGTAGATAGACGAAGCCAGTGTCGCCTTTCATGCAGTAGACCATACTGGTGCCTCCACGCACAGGCTTGCCGGTTGTCCCTAGTGGAACTGGCGACAGGGCTTCCCAAGAGTCTTGGGCAACGAGATAGCGGTAGAATTCAGAGGTCTTGTTCCCTTTGATAGCGAAGATATGGTTCGTGCCGTCACCGGTCAGGCAGCCGCCTTTGTATACCCTCTTGTTCTCCAACGGACCAACGGGGACAGACTCCCGGAACGTCCATGAGTCGAGCCGGGGAGAGTAGACGATGAATTCATTAGTCTTGTTTCCCTTGAGAGCAAATATCTCTCCGTTCGGCCAGCAGAAGAGACCGCCGCCGTGGGCAACAGGTTTGGCTGAAAGGCCCTTGGGTAGGGGTTTTATCTCGTGCCAGCCGGGCTCGATGTTCAGCGATTCTGCCCAGAAGAGACTTACTCGCTGGTCGTTAGCCGGATTGGCATCGCCGTCCAAGGCTACAGTGCAGCGGGCTACAAATAGACCCGGGCTGGCGTTCCAGACCGGAAAGCTGATACGAACTGAGTCTGTAGGTGAGAGCGCATAGACAAGGATGGAGTCATAGTAAACAATCATACCAGAGCGGGTGATACGGAACTTAGCGCGGAATGTCTCGGCAAAGCAGCCGGGATTGCTGATCCACGCTTCGGGGTATACCGGTCCGGCTACCACCGTGTCTTTGGGAGAGATTATTCGTGCGACTGCCACATCATGGAATGGTGGTATCACCCAGAACTCGACTGAAGCGGTGTCATTCTCGGGGTTCATATCGCCAGACATAATCACTTGCAATCTGGCAGCAAAGGTGTCTTCAGGCTGCGCCAGCCAAGAGCGAAACGCCACGGTGTCAAATGCCCGGGGAGCAAGGCGGCGAGTGAGCGAGTCTTCGTATACGGTTGCACCTTGCCGGTTGAAGAACAGCATTCTTGCGATTAGATCAACTTCTATTGCGCCGTGGTTGCGTATCAGGCCTCTGACTGTCACTGATGAGCCGGTAACGACCGGCCCAACCGGCGAAAGGACCCGTTCGGCAGAAGCGTCGCGCCAACCGGCACTGGTGACAAAGAAACGCCGGAGAAGCGCGTTGTTATCCGGATAGCGGTCTGGCTGCCAGGCGATAGAGCAGCACGCGACTTGCGGCCCGGGTACGCTGGCACGCCAGCTGCTGAATTGTATGTCTCGTGTCTCACCTGGACCAAGGTCGTCAACAAGAACACTGTCGAGCCAGTTGCCTATCCGCATGAAAGCCCAGAAAGTGGCTGTGTCTTCGCCAGAGCAGAAGACTCTGGCACTAGGGGTGATAAGAGCGTTGCTGTCTAGTGTGTCAGTTGGCTGAAGTACTGCCAGCACACTCGCGTCCACGACCCGGACACGCGTTGTCCTGTCCCGGCGGTCGTTCAGGGGATTGATGTCTCCGGGCAGAGCAGTGTAACAGATGACGTCGGTCAGACCGCGCATGCCGGCGCGCCAGGCAGAGAAGCCAATCACTGTATCGCGGCCACCGGCGAGATCCTCGATGTAGACAGAATCACGGTACCACAGTCCGATCTCCATATAGACCGGGAAGCTGGCAGTCTCCGTGCCGAAATTGCGGATGAGCGCCAGCGGCTGGACGACAGTGGCAGAGTCGATGCTGTCGCCAGGGGCAATAATATCTGCACAGCCGACATCGGCGGATGTCCGACGTCCGGTGATAGTGACGTTATCAATACACCACCAGGGAACAGTGCGCGATTCTCCGCTGAAGCACCAGCAGATCTGTACATTTCGTGCATAAGCAGCCCAGTCGAGGTTGAATCGCTGCAGTTCCGGTCCGAGGCTCTGTCCGGCATAGTCGAAGATGATGTGTGGCTGACGGTCTTCGGTCCAGCCAACCAGAAAAGCCTGATATGGCGCGATGGAACCACGAAAGTAGGTGGAGCAGGTTAGTGTCACAACATTGTAGGCGGTACACATGACCGGAGGCGTTATGAGCGAATCAAAACCAGATTCCAATGGCGAGGAGTCGAGCAGGGCATAGTTAGTGGAGTTGTCGGGCCATGGATTGCGTCCCATGTCGGGTGCCCGGTGCCAGTCGTTTGAACTGGTGTCGCCGTCCCAGACAATCCGCCAGCCCGCAGGCGGGTTTAATGTACTCCAGCCGGAGTTAAAATCCTCTTGCAGCAGTACAGTCTGGGCAGCAGCACTTACAGCGGCAATAGCCAGCAGACAAGTAAACCTTCGACTCATCAGCATCTCCCTCTGGACGCCTCAGGCGTCCACTCTTCAGCAAGAATAGAAAGACAGGGAGAGATGTCAAATGCTACTTCTGCCCATAGGCGCATTGTTGCTGATGGAACGAGGTCAGATACATGACGCTGTCTTCGGTGCCGTTCCGGCCCTAGGGTCTGCCAGAGCTGCGTTTTGGTAATC
>JBDRUL010000007.1:0-13453 GCA_039801305.1 Caldifarciminota bacterium
AGAGTTGACCGGAATCCCGCCTGGCACTGAAGCCAAGCCACCGTATAAGGGTGCGGTCGGTGTCTGCGACAACACCGGGCACATCTACGCCACCAAGGGCAATAACACCCTGGGTTTCTGGCGCTATCACATCGACAGTCTGACTTGGACACAGATGCCGGATGTGCCACTTGGACCCTCTGGCAAGAAGGTAAAGGGTGGTACGGACATGGTGTTTGTGCAGGAAGGTGACACCGGCTGGGTGTATCTGTTGAAGGGTGTGAAGACGGACTTCTTCCGCTTCAACACGGTGACGGGTCGCTGGGACACCACACTACCCGAAGCTCCCGCTGGCACCAATGCCAAATGGGACAAAGGTTCATGGCTTGCGATAGATGACGATCCGACCTGGCACATCTACGCCCACAAAGCCAAGTACCACGAGCTTTGGGTCTTCGATGGTGCCACTCATACCTGGAGTTCGTCACCGTTGCCGGGCATGCCTTTGGTAGGCATGATGGGCAAGAGTAAGAAGTCAAAGGATGGCGGCTGTGCGGCCTATGACAACGGCGCCATCTATGCTCTCAAGGGCGGAAACACCTGCGAGTTCTGGAAATACACAATAGCCACCGGTACCTGGACTGAGCTCGATACGATGCCTTCATTCGGTTCGACTCAGAAGAAGAAGCGGGTGAAAGCCGGAGCTGACATCGTCAGATATGGCGATGGAGTCTTCTTCGCTCTCAAGGGCAACAAGACAAATGAGCTCTGGCGCTACTTTGATATCACCGGCACCGCATCAAGGCCTGAAAGGTCAGGCGTGGCTGCCACTGGCACTGTGCAGCAGGTGCTGTTCAGAATTGTGCCAAACCCGGTTACTTCTGGACGGGCAACGCTGCACTTCGGGCTGCCATTCACCGGCCCAGCAACTCTCCGTGTCTTTGACATCACCGGCCGGACTGTCAGAGCTCAGACTGTTGCGGGTCGTGGCAGCTCAGCCGTTCTGGACCTGCGTGGCCTCGCTGCCGGCATCTATCTGGCAAGACTGGATGCTGCTGGTCTGCAGTCTACGCTCAAACTCGTCATCAAATAGCAACCTCCTGTTTCGGCGGGGCGGTTTCAAAGACCGCCCCGCCTCATTCTAGGGAGATCAATCTTGTCTGCGTTGTTCTGCTTGACAAAGCTACCTGTCGTCTGCTAGCATTAGGCGTCTAGTCGAGTTACCACAAAACAGACAAACCGAAGCACAGGGTGCGGTAGCCAGAGAAACACGAGACCGTACTGCTGGCTTCAAAACGGGAGGCCAAGATGTCACAAGCAAAAAGGCTGGGCATCGTTCTCCTCGCTGTCGGTATGGCAACTGCCGCGCAACTCACGGCTCCAAAAGTTCATACCGACGACTGGGAGAGTATATTCCAGCTCACAACCGACCTGTCCATCCAGTATACCGGCTACTGGTTCCAGCATACCGTCGCAACCGACACCGGTCTCAATGTCCACGTGGTATGGTATGACCAGCGTGTTTCACCCCAGCAAGTCTTCTATCGACGCTGGGACAGGAGTACGCAGTCATGGGGACCGGAGACCCAGCTATCTAACAGCTCGGCTGCGGTGTACCGGGCAGCAGTAGCCTGCGACTATTCGGGAAACGTACATGTTGTCTGGCACACCAGTACCGGCACCGGCCGCGGACTGTACTACAAGCGCTGGGACATTGAAACGGGCAACTGGAGCAACGACACTCTACTTATCCCGGGCAACGGTTACCAGCAGGAAGATGCATCGATTGCCTGTCGCCCGGGTGGCAACGAAGTCCATATCGTCTGGCGGGGCCGTTCAGCTGTACTGGCCAACTATCAGGTGCACCACATCGAGTACATACCGAACACAGGCTGGTCAGGGGTAACTCAGGTTACCGATTACGGCTATGACCACACCGCACCATGCTGTGCTGTAGACACCAACGACAACGTTCATATCAGCTGGTACGGTCGCGATCATGGCGGCAGCACCAATCAGGTCTTCTGCAAGTCACGCATAGATGGCGTCTGGGGTTCAATCGAGCAGGTATCTAACACTAATCCCGACGGCAACCACTATGACTGTGCTATCGCCGTCAACATTGCCGGTAACAATGTCCACGTTGTCTGGGAAGGATACCCGGCCAGCGGATCAGGAACAAGAGTCTGGCATCGCTGCCGCCAGAATGGCACCTGGACTGATACTGACACTCTAAGCAACTATGCCGGGGTCAACTACAGCCCCTGTATTGCTGTCCACCGCGACGGGACTGTCCACGTCGCCTGGAGTGGGCCGACCGCAGCTTCGCCTAGCACCCGCCAGATTGTCTACGCTGGTCGCTACAATGGCGTCTGGACAGTTCCGGAACAGCTTACTGAACGTTCGGGGACTAATGTTCTAAATCCCAATATTGCCTGCGACATTGCTGATGGCATCCATATCGTATGGTACGACCTCGCCTCGGGCAACAACGACGTCTACTACCTGCGCGGCAATGTTCCGGATGTCGCCGTGAGCTCAATTCAGCAACCATCAGGCCGTATCCTGCCCGGTGCGGCAGTCACGCCGGCAGCCTTCTTTCGCAACTGCGGCACCATCCGCAGCCGTAGCTTCACCGCTTTCTGTCACATCGAAGATCCGACCGGTACCAGGGTTCATGCTCTATCGCGACCAGTCATTGACCTCAGCCCGGGCACCGACTCGCTCGTCGAGTTTCCGGAGGTCAATATCTCTGGGCCCGCCGGAGTCTGGACAGTCCGCTGCTCAACAGCAATGTCCGGAGATATGAAACCAGCCAATGACACCCTTTCCCAGCAGTTCATCGTGAAACCGGATATCGATGTGGCTGTTACGGCCATTCATCAACCTTACGGTACAGTTGACACCGGCTCGCCCGTTTTACCACAGATCAGTTACGCCAACCATGGCGCCAGTCCGGCGGTTTTCGACGCCTTCATCGCAATTCGCAACCCGCAAGGCAGTCTGGTCTACAGCGAATCCATTACTGCGGTAGAGCTGGCTGCAGGTGCAGACACCTTTCTGCAGTTCCCACTCTTCAACGTCGGTAAAGACACCGGCACCTGGACTGTCCGTTGCTCCACTTGGGCTGAATACGACACCTTCTCGGCCAATAACACTCTTTCTGGCACCTTCTCTGTCCGCGCCCGCTACCTCGGCTGGCAAGAGATGACTTCATTACCTGCCGGGGCTAAGCCGGTGAAGGACGGCGGTTGGCTGGCGATAGTTCAACCCCGCGGCCTAGTTTATGCCGCCAAAGGTAACAAGACTGGGGAGTTCTATGCCTTCGACCCATCAAATGGCACTTGGACGACCCTAATGTCAATTCCTAACGGTTCGGAAGGTAAGCCCCCGTATAAGGGAGCAACTGGCGTCTCGGACAGAAATAACTACATCTATGCCACCAAGGGCAACAACACCTCCGGATTCTGGCGCTATGAAATCAGCAGTGGTACCTGGACTCAACTTGCCGACGTTCCTCTAGGCAGATCTGGTAAGGCTGTCAAGGGCGGAACCGACATGGTTTTTACGATGGAAGGCGACACTGGCTATGTCTACCTCCTAAAGGGCTACAAGACCGACTTCTTCCGTTTCAACACCGTAACTGGAGTATGGGATACTACGCTGCCCGAAGCTCCCACAGGGATGAAGGCAAAGTGGGACAAGGGATCATGGCTGGTCCGCATGCGCGAATGGCCTCGTGATGTCATCTTTGCCCATAAGGCAAAATACCACGAACTCTGGATGTTTGATGTCGCCACCCACAGCTGGGGCAGCCAACCTCTGGCCAGCATGCCGTTCGTAGGTATGATGGGTAAGTCCAAGAAGTCGAAAGATGGCGGCTGCGCAACTTTCTGTGACATCTACATCTTCGCGCTCAAGGGCGGCAATACGCAGGAGTTCTGGTGCTACGACCCGGATGACGACCGCTGGTTCGAACTCGAGACGATACCCTCTATAGGGTCAAGCAACAAGAGAAAGCGGATCAAGGCTGGTGCAGACATAGTCACTTGGGACGAAGATGACAACATCATTCTCTACGCCTTGAAGGGTAACAAGACCAATGAATTCTGGCGCTACGACGGTGTCATTGATCTGATCGCCTCTCCCCGGCCAGAGCGCAGCGGAACAGCGGCACAGCCAGCCGGGGTTGCGCGTCAGCAGACAGGTTCCACCCTGATCACCGGCAGGCGCCTGCTGATGCAGTCTGATGGCTCCGGTCAGACAACAGTCCGTATCTTCGATGCGTCCGGAAGGGCTGTCTTGAACCGCAGTGTCGTCTTCGGCCGTTCTGGCTCTCCTGCTTACATTGACCTATCGGCTGTACCGGCCGGCATCTACCTGCTGCGCATCGAGACTGCAAATGGCATCAGTGCGCGCAAGCTGGTGGTGCGCTGAACAAGAGATGACAGCCAGAACCGGGTAAGCAGGGTACCCTTAAGAAAAAAGGGGCGGCCGCGAGGCCGCCCCTGCTGTTGAAGCTGGAACTTACCTGATGACGAGCTTCTGGCTCGACTCGTAACCCGGTGCTCCAAGCCGTACCAGATAGATGCCTGTAGCCAGGCCGGACAGATCGAGACTGTGCGAGCCGCTGCGGTTTGCAGCCAGACTCTGCTCCATTACTGCCCGACCACTGACATCAAGCACTCGCACTGTCACCAACCCGGGCTGCGGCAGGCTGTAGTACAACATCACCCTGCCAGCTGACGCCGGATTCGGCACCACTGCCAGGCTCGGACCAGCGATACCCTGCACCTGACCGGCAATGCCCGAGCGCTCCGGCAACTGCGGCTGAGCCACTGCACCAGCCACATAACGCCAGAACTCATTGGTCTTGTTGCCCTTCAGGGCGAAGAAGATGCCGTCACCCCAGCTGACGATGTCGGCACCCGCCTTGACGCGCTTCTTCTTCTGGGTTGAGCCGAAGGAAGGCATCGTGTCGAGCTCTGTCCATGTGCCGGTACCCGGACGGAAACGCCATAACTCCTGCGTATTGCCGCCCTTGAGAGCGTAGATGTAAACGTCGTACCACGCAGCGCTGCCGCCATCCTTGGACTTCTTCGACTTACCCATCATACCCACCAGCGGCATGCCGGGCAGCGGCGAAGAACCCCAGGTATGCGTAAGCAGGCTGAACGTCCAGAGCTCGTGGTACTTTGCCTTGTGGGCATAGATGGTGTTCGCGCCGTCATAGACCAGCCACGAACCCTTGTCCCACTTGGCATTGGCGCCTGCCGGAGCTTCGGGCAGATTCTCATCCCAGGCACCGCTCACGGTGTTGAACCGCACGAAGTCGGATTTCACACCCTTGAGCAGGTACACCCAGCCGGTGTCGCCTTCCTGGACGAAGACCATGTCGGTTCCGCCCTTGACCTTCTTGCCCGAGATACCGAGCGGTACATCCGGCATCTGTGTCCAGGTCATGCTGTCGATGTCATAGCGCCAGAATCCGAGGGTATTATTGCCCTTGGTTGCCCAGACATTGCCAGCGTTGTCACAGACGCCAACCGCACCTTTGTATGGCGGCTTCGCCTCGGTGCCGTTCGGGATTGAGGTAAGGGCGGTCCAGGAGCTGTCTTCCACATTGTAGCGGTAGAACTCACCGCTCTTGTTGCCCTTGGCTGCGTAGATGAAACCTCTCTCCTCACCGATGGCAAGCCAGCCGCCGTCCTTGACTGCAGCTGATCCGGCAGGAAGCTGGGTCATCTCACGCCAGCCCGGTGTGACAGGCGGTGCCATACTCACCTTGAACGTACCGTTGATGATGTTGTTGTTCGGCTGGGCATCACCCGCCATATAGACCGAGCACCGGGTAGCCCAGGTTCCTACGTTCATACCCACATTGTAGGCAGGATAGGTAATAGTCGTATCCAAGCCCACATCCAGATTGGCAATGTCGACATACTGTCGATATGCCTCTTCGCCGTCCGGCTTCTTCATGATGAACCAGCCACGGAACGATACCGGGCAGTCGCCGTAGTTGCGGAAGCTGGCGCGCGGAAAGATGGTGATATTGGTATCAATCTGTCCGGTCGGCGCCAATATCGCCAGTACGCCCGGGTCTGGATTTCCAACAGTGAAGGTCTGGAAGATGACATTGTTCGCCGGCACCATATCACCGACATAGGACGTGCTGCAGCGCACCTGCCAGATACCGCTGACATCAACTATATGGCTCGGGAAGGCGTTGATGAAGATCTGGGCGCCTGGTGCCTGATTGACCACATCCACCTTGTTGGCATAGACCGGTATCCCGCTCGGGTTCTTCAACACCACCCAGGCGCCGTAGGTCGCCTGCACGTTTCCGTTATTGCGCCAGGTTCCCGCCGGGGTCACCGAACTGCCCAGCGGATAGGTACCAGACGGACTGCTGATCGAGACCGCCTGCGCGTCAGCGACTCGCACAAACCCGGATGTGGTCTTCATGTCGTTGGAGTTGTCAGCATCTGTCGCCAGTGCGGTCGAGCAGGAAGCAGTGAAGTTGCCCCGCTGCCGTGCCGTCCAGTTGCTGAAGGTGACGTATTTCCAAGTATTCGGAGAATGACCCGTCACGGTAGCGCTGTCCTCGTAGAAAGTGCCGATCTTCATCCTGACCTTGTAGTTCTCGGTGAAGGTGCCATAGTTGAACAGGGAGCAGGACGGTGTCACTACCTGACCAGAATCAAGGTTGCCGGTTGGAGCGCAGAGCTTGCCCACACCCACATCGTGCCGCTCAAACGACCACATCAAAGCGTTCTTGAGCATCCGCAGCCACTGACCGGTCACAGTGACATACCACTTGGCTGTCGGGAAGAAGCCGATCATCGCCACCCGGCGGTTGACTGTGTCGTTGCAGGCAGCGCAAATATAACCGTTGGTGTAGTCTGCAACCTTGTAGGCGGTCGTATGACTCAAGGTGTTGCCGTAGTGCGTGTAGGAACCGACATACAGACTCGAGACGCCTTCCATGATCTTGTGCCCCGGCTGGTGGACAGTCCCGAGCGTTGCGGAACTGGTGGTTGAGCTCGGTCCCATCGGCGTGTAGAGCTGGGTGAAACGACCCATCGAGTAGCCGGTGCCGAATGGCGACCAGACAACACCACCATAACCGGACTCCAGATACTTTGCCAGCGTCTCACCCAGTGCTACTGCGTCAGTGTAGCTGTAGTTGGCAAATGTCAGGATTGCCCGGTACTTGTTCTGAATCAGGTAATTCACACTCGGCGGCTGTCTGCCATAGTAGCCGGCATCCATTGTGTCGACGATGATGTCATCGAAGTAGGTGTTGAAGGAGTCTGCCAAGCCCTTCATATACGTGGGATACTCGGCTGCCAGAATGAGTATCTTGGTGAGCCCGGCTTTTAGCGAACCGGTCTTCTTGTCGTTGGCGCGGTTGCTGTCAGCCTGCGCCATCGTGGAGCAGGCGAGTGTGTAGGTTCCAGGGGTGTTGATGTTCCAGACAGAGAAGACTACCGTGGTCTCAGCACCGGCAGCAAGAGCCGGGCAGACCGCCGAATCCAGATATGTTGCCGGACCGGTTGCCCGGTACTTGACATAGAACGGAGCCGGCTGAGCCGAAGTGCCGTAGTTTCTTACGCGTGCCTTGGGCACATACGGTCCGAGCGTGCAGACCGCTGGCGGCTCCAGCAGTGCCAGCACACCCACATCATAGGCAGCAGATGGGAAGTAGGTAATCTGCATATAGGGACGGTAGCTGCCGCCACCGTGCCCGTATATCTGCCAGTAGCCGTAAGTGCTCTGGACCTTTCGCATCCCTATCGTTACATAACCGGACGGTACCATATCGGCTATTCTCTGGCAACCAGCCGTGTTCAGATTTACGCTTGTCCAGCCATCATTAGGATAGAAGGACGAAGAGAACGTGGTGCCGGTATCAATGGCACTGTAGATCGCCTGCGCACCGCCATTCACCGGTTCAACCGCGCAGTTCCTCAACTCGATCCGCAGTGAACCGTTGCTCGACCACATCCAACCATATCCGTAGAAGGTTGCGGCAGTGACTATGACCGAGCCGCTGATCGAGGAGATATCGAACTTCACCCAGCCGTTAGATACCCCGTTTATGCGGTTACCCCGCCACACATAGGGATAGTCGCTGTACTTGTAGTAGCTGCCGTAGTAGTAATAAGCGTACCCTGACCAGTAGTCCGAGTTCTGCGGATAGACTGTCACCTGATCGTCTCTGGGCGGCTCGCCTTGTGATTGCAGCAGCTGGTGCAGGCGCTCAAGGCAGGCATCTGCCTCCTCTTCAGACAGGTTGCCCTCCTCCAGCTGCTGGATGAGCCGCGCGATCTCGGGATTGCGCACCGCCGGCTCCGGTGCCGGCTCAACCGGCAGCTCTTCCCAGCCGCCGGTCGGGGTGCGACGGAAGATCGGCGCCGAATGTATCTCGGCGGTAATCGTGCCGTTGCCATTTGAGTAGTGGCGCGCGTTCTCGGTCCGCAGCTCAAGAATCTCTGTTCCGGCAGGCAGCTGTGCCCACGCCGCCAGCTGCTCCGGAGTTGCCGCCAGAACAGTCCCGACGGCTCCCAGAATCAGGAGCAGCAGGACTCCTGAGCATCTCTTTACAGACATAGAGCCTCCTTAACTCCTTTCAGGACTGCAACAGCCGCTCAGTCCCGCTCGCTGCAGCAGTCCTCGTGCTTTTGAACCTGTAAACAACTCGGATATAGCCCAGCCGACTGATTATAGTCTCCCCTACGGTTTGCGCAAGTGTTTTTTCGTATCTCCAGACACGCCAACCGAATCACCCTTTAGTTACCCTGTCTACTCACGATTGCCCACAACCATTCTGGCACTGTTACCAGACCCTGAGTTCAACGTGACAAAGTAGACCCCGTCAGACAGACCCCGCAGGTCAAGAGCCAGCTCGTGTCTGCCCGCTGCCAAGCAGCCGGCCTGCAGCTGACTGATCATTCTGCCGCTGGCATCGAAAACCCTTAGCTCTGCCTGCCCGGCATATGTCTGCTCAAAGCTCACCAGTGCCCTGGCCACTGCCGGGTTCGGCCGCACCAGCAGCCGGCTAATTCTCGGACGACTGTCAAGTGCCGGCTCGGCAAACCCGATACCACCATCGGTCGTCTTGAGCATCACCGGGCTGGCAGAGACCGCAGTGTAGCCAATCTCGCTGTTGCCCGGCGGGAAACAGACCGTCCCGAGTCTCAGCGTCGGGCAGGGAGTCCACTGTCTTACCCAACTTGTACCTCCGTCAGTGGTCTTGATAATGACTCCGTAATCACCGACCGCATAACCGATCTCCTGATTACCCGGAAAACAGATGTCAAAGAGTGCGGTACTAACTCCTGTTGGATACAGCAGCCAGCTCTCGCCCTCATCAGTGGTCTTGCAGACTACACCGCCATTGCCGCAGACATAGCCGACCACGCCGTTTGAGGGGAAGCAGAGTGCATTCATCCCGACCGGTGGAACGAGCTTGGGTGACCAGGAACTGCCGCCATCGGTGGTCTTGTAGATATAGCCATCGGAACCGGCAAGAAAACCGATATCGTCAGTCCGGAAGCAGATGGCGGTGGTCGAACGACTCGTATCAGGCGAACTCACCCTGAACCAGTTCTGACCGCCATTAGTTGTCTTGATGACCTTACCCTGAGTACTGGTTGCATATCCCAGCTGTGTTCCTGTCGGGAAACTGACAGAGACCAGGTCTTCCCGCATACCCGGACAGGACTCCCGCACCCAGGTTGTACCACCATCAGTCGTCCGCAGGATGATTCCGGCGGAACCGACTACAAAACCGGTATCATCGTCGACAGGGAAACAGGCCGCTCTCAGCTGCTGCTGAATAAGACCGGTTGATTCTGCAACCCAAGTCCTGCCACCGTCAGTGGTCTTGTGCACAGCCCGGCCTGGTCCGATCGCATAGCCGGTATCCGGACCAGTCGGGAATACGACATCTCGTACAGAAGTAGTCATGCCACGCGACAACATATTCCAAGTCGTACCCCCATCCGTGGTCACAGCGATGAGCCCGACGTCACCGACAGCATATCCCACAGTCGTTCCTGCAGGAAAAGAGAGACCTCTAACAGAAGTCAGGCGCTGTTGCTGCAGTTGCAGCTTAACCCAGCTCGCCCCGCCATCGGAGGTCTTGAATACCGCGGCTCCGCCACCGCAGGCGAAACCGGTATCGTTTGCTGCGGGAAATACGATCGAAAGCAGGCTCAGTGCGCCGCTGACCCGGTACTGCTGCCAAGACTGACCGCCGTCAGTAGTCTTGAAGACCGTGCTGTCATCGCCACCAGCATAACCAACAGCAGGGGTGGCAGGGAAACATAGCGCCCGCAGCCGTACTGATCTGCCCACCGAACCCGGCTGCCAGCTCAGCCCGCCGTCAGTCGTCTTGAGTACCGTTCCGTTTTCGCCGGCTACATAGCCGGTGCCATCTGACCAGAACCGTATTCCATAAAAACCGGTGGTTGTGCCGGTTGAAAGAGCTGTCCAGCTGGCGCCGGCATCGGTTGTCTTCAGTACACAGCCGCTGTCGCCGCAGGCATAACCGATCATACCGCCCGAAAAGTGAACCGCCCGCAGTGACAGACTGACTCCGCTTGTTACTTCAGTCCAGCTGGCGCCGGCATCGGTTGTCCTGAACACACAGCCCCTCTCGCCAACCAGTACACCGGTTGTGGCAGAGATGAAGGCAACTGCGTTCAGGCTGCTGCTCCCAACCTGACGTACATCCCACTCTGTTCCGGCGTCAGTTGTCTTCAGAACAGTGCCAGCAGCACCGACCACAAAGCCAACATCGGTACTCGTGAACCAGACCCCATTCAGATCATTGCCCTGTGGCTGCGGATTCAGCCAAAACCAGCCAGCTACCGCAAGCACCGGAACCAGCAAGAACATAGCAAGGAAGCGAAACATCTCTAAGACTCCTCTCGTCATCCATGAATGCGACTGCTGATGTAACCCTGGGGAATGTAACCTTGCGCACACCCGGCACCGGCCGGTACCTCTCAAATTCATCGTAGCCTGCTGTCTCTTTCTGTCAAGTCTGGTTGACATCCGGTTGCCACGCCTTAGAATCAAACCGGACGTGAAGATAAAGTCCATTAACAAGGAGGCCTGATGGCAGTGCGGGTAATTGCAGTCCTGCTCACAGCAGTGGTGTTCTCGCCGGCAGACGTACTGATCAAAGGCATACTGACCAACACGCCAGGCGGCCAGACTCACACCTGCGTAACCGACTCGACACTCTTTGCACTGCAGGGAACCGGTACCTGGTTCGTAACAGCGGGCTGGCAGGCAGCGCCCAACGAAACCGATACCTTCGACTTTCCGCCGTACCCTGCCTATCCTGAATCGATTGCGGTAGCAGCTACATTTGACGACACCGTCTTCATCGTCCTCGAAATACCGCATCCCAGCCCTGCGGCCCAGTACTCGTTCCCGACACCTTATCGCCGGATAACAGTTCAGTTCGCGTTGGTCAGCGGCGTCGCAGACGAACGTCCGCTGACGTCATCTGCGGTACTCGCGGTCAACCCCAGTCTGGCAGCCGGCGCTGCCACAATCAGGGCAACTGTGCCGGGCAGACTGGAAATCCTGGATGCCACCGGCACCACTGTCCGTTCATATTCGGCTCCGGCTGAGATAGTGTGGTATGGTGACAACGCAACGGGTGAGAAACTGAGCCCGGGCATCTACTTCTGCCGACTGATAACAGACTCAGGTTCTACCGTCCGCAAGATAGTTCTCCAGTAACTGAAAGATCCTGAAATGGGTCGGGGCGCTTCGGCGCCCCGACCTGCCGTTATCAGGCTATTTGACAATCAACTTGCGCATAGTACTGAAACCCTGCCCGTCCAGTCTGAACAGATAAACGCCCGCGGCAAGCCGGGCAACATCCAACTCGGCTGTCCCTGTGCCGCTGAAGTCCAGTTGTTCGACCAAGACCTGTCGACCGGCAGCGTCGAAAAACCGCGCTGTTACCTGACCACGCTGCGCGAAACTGCCGTAAAGCCGCAGCCGTCGTCTGAAGACCGGATTCGGCAGCACCAAGTCAGCTGACCGTCCAGAAGCAGCCCGGGCAGCACTGATACCCGACCGTCCCGCTCCGCCGGAGATTACCAGCCCCAGCGGCTGCGTATATCGCCAGAACTCGAGCGTCTTGTTTCCCTTCAGGGCGAAGAAGACACCGCCGCCATAGCTCACGATGTCAGCACCAGCCTTCACACGCTTCTTCTTACCAGTCGAACCAAACGACGGCATCGTGTCCAGCTCCTGCCAGCTCCCACTGCCGATCGTATACCGCCAGAACTCCTGCGTGTTGCCACCCTTCAAAGCATAGATCGCCCCATCATAGTACGCCGCACAACCCCCATCCTTCGACTTCTTGCTCTTACCCATCATACCCACCAAAGGCATACCTGACAAAGCCGATGAAGCCCAGCTGTGACTGGAAATGTTGAACACCCACAGCTCATGATACTTCGCCTTGTGAGCATACAGCGCGTTCTGACCGTCATACACCAGCCACGAACCCTTGTCCCACTTCGGATTAGAACCCGCCGGCGCTGACGGCAAAGAAGTATCCCAAGCCCCAGTCACCGTGTTGAACCGGAAGAAGTCGGTCTTGTACCCCTTCAACAGATAGACATAGCCCGTGTCGTTCTCCACCACATAGACCATGTCCGTACCACCCTTAATCCGCTGACTGTTGGAACCCAGCGGCACATCCGGCAGTTGCGTCCAGGTCCGGGCACCAATGTCATACCGCCAGAAACCAAGAGTGTTGTTACCCTTGGTGGCATAGACCGAACCACTGCCATCACACACACCAACCGCACCACGATAAGGCGGCTTGGCCTCAGAACCGTTGGGGATTGCGGTGAGCGTAACCCAGCTTGAGTCGCTGGCATTGAACGAGAAGAAATCCGGTGACTTGTTGCCCTTGGCGGCATAGACAAGTCCGCCCTCACCAGCGATAGTCAGCCAGGCGCCATCCTTTACCGCCTTGGAACCGGTCGGCATCGGCGTCACCTCAGACCAGCCTACCGGCCATGGCGGTCTTGACGAAACAAGGAACGTGCCGTTGCGAAAGTCATTGTTCGGCTGGACATCGCCCGGAGCTGCGACTGAGCAGCGTGATGTCCAGTTTCCTTCGACCGTCCCGACATTGAAGAGCGGGAAGGTTAAGGTGGTCTCAGCACCGACTGCCAGACCGGTGACATCGATGTACTCACGGTACCGTTCCCCATCGGTCGGGTCGTTCATCACAAACCATGCCCGGAAAGGCACTGATACATCGCCCCAGTTCTTGACTCTGCCCTTCGGCACCACAACCGCACCAGTGTCTACCCTGCCGGTGGGCGCGACAATCGCCAGAACGCCGATGTCCGGGTTACCTATGGACACACTGAAGCTGTCTGGCAGCACGTCATTTGCCGTTACCTGATCGCCGTCATAGTAGGTA
>JBDRUL010000008.1:0-13007 GCA_039801305.1 Caldifarciminota bacterium
GCTCAGCTCTTCCTGGTGTGCGGTACGCTGAGACGGTTGTGGGCTGGGATTTATCCGCAGATGACGGTCACTGTAATGCCGCCGTGACGGTGAGACTCAGATATCTGTCGGTGACTTGATGATGGAAGGCTTGACTGGTATAGTGATGTGCATGCTCCTATTGCTTGTGTTGCTTGCAGCAGGAACGCAGCCGCGTTCTGATTTCAGGACTTTACGCATACTCTGCACTGGCGACCTTCACTGTCAGGCTGCGTCCATGCCAGACTTCGCCTCTGCCGGTCTGCCTAGGCGTTTGCTCGGTGGGTGGCATGGGCTGAAACGGCTGATTGAACAGGAGCGTACGGATGCTTCTCTCCTGCTGGACTGCGGTGATTTTGCCTTTGGCTCAGCTGAGTCCGACAGCACGCAGGGCAGGATCGCGGTCGAGTTCATGAACCTCTGCGGGTATGATGCTGCTTGCTTCGGCGCGCGTGACTTTAATGGTGGCCTTGCCAACCTTGAAGTGCTGGCGACGACAGCACAGTTTCCAATTCTGGCCGATCCGTTGCTAGACGCGTTACTGCACCGGCAGGTCCCGCTGTTTCGTCCCTACTGCGTGAAGAGAGTTGCTGGAATAAGGGTGGGGATTGTAGGTATTACAGACCCGTCGGTCAGTTTCTACAACCTGCGCCGCAACACGGGCGGTTTTTCTGTTGATGAGCCGCTGAAGCAGGCACGGCGCTATCTGGCAGCACTTAGGGAAGAGAGTGTTGATATCACTTTGGTTCTGGCGCACGTCGATACGCGGACAGCTGTAGTTCTTGCCGAGAGTCTGTCCGGTGTCGACCTGATTATCTGTGCCGGATCAGCCATGGATATCGATAGTCCGCTTCCCGCGGGGTCGCAGGTTCCTATAGTCAGGAATGGCGTTTATGGCCAGCGACTGGGAGAGGTGGACATTCTGTTCAACCTGCGTGAGCGGAAGGTGTATCAGTGCGAGGCAAGAGTTCTCAATGTGGAACCGTTGAAGGCCTCCGGAGAGAAACAAGTTGGGGTGGGGTCGAATGAACCGTACCTTGACTGTGTCTTGGCAACTGCCCAGTGTGAATTCGGCCCCGAACTCGCCGGCAGAGTGATGTTGTCGACGCTGGCAGCGCGAGCCGTAGCAGAACAGTCGCAGGCTGATATTGCGATCGTTCCGATTGAGCTACTGGAAGCCGGGCTGACAGTTGGCCCTCTGCGCAGGCGTGATCTGATAGCCGCTTTTCCGTACCGGGATCCATTGAGGCTGATTTTCTTGCCGGAAAGTCTCTTGCCGGAAGTCGTGCGGCCGAAGGGTGCATCAGACGATCAGTGGGCGCCAGCAATATGGGGCGCTGACTATTTCGTTGCCGGAGATACCGGGCGCTGGCCGGTTCTTGGTCAACTCGTGGGCCCGCGACTGCGTATTCGCCAGAGGAGACCCATAAAGCTTGTGGCGCCAGAGTGGTGGATTGAGCGTACGTCTCTCACCGATCGTGGCCGGTTGCTGCCTTCGAACCTCACGGACAGCTGGCTTGCTTATGCTGCGCACGCCAGCACGCTGGCACCGACAGACACGGTGCGCGTGATGCTGGCAGGGGCCTTGTCCAGACCAGCGGCGGCACGTGATCTGATCAACATAAATACTGCTGACGCCGCACTGCTGCAGACGTTGCCAGGTATCGGCCCGGCCACAGCTCAGCGAATCATCGAATATCGCAATCAGCGCGGACTGTTCCAGTCGGTTGACGAGCTTGACAATGTCAAAGGAATAGGTCCGAAGAAACTTGAGAAAATCAGGCCGCTTGTTACGGTTCGGTAAGGCGACAGAGGTAAGACATCTGCCGCTGGGTATCTAAGCTCGAGTGCTCAGTAGGTACGGGCGTAGTGTATGCGGCAGCCGGTTGGTGTTCCGCAGGCAATACAGGGGCCACAGGTCTGGTTCTGCTCCTCCTGAACCATTACGCGTGGCGTAGTTTTTGTTTCGTCGATTATGCGGTTCTCGCATTCCTGCTTGCCGCACCAGAATACCCGGACGAATCCCGGTCTTTCTGCAAGGCAACGTCGGAATGAATCGAAGTCTGCGGCATCAGACATGGCCTCCCGCAGACGCCTGAGTGCAGCTGCATACAGATTCGTTTGAACTTCGTCCAAAAGCTGCTCGGTCCGTGCTCGCAGCTCATTGAAACTTACAGGGCGTTTGCCAGAGCCATCGCGAGGAACAAGGATAGCGGTCTGCTGGGAGACTTCCCTGGGACCAACCTCGATGCGCACAGGCACGCCCAGCATTTCGTACTGGTTGTATTTCCAGCCGGGTGTCTGGCGGGTGTCAACGTCGAGCCTTACCCTTAGGTTAGCCAGCATCCCGGCTGCCTCTCTGCAGCGGGCGAGCACCCTTTCATCGTCCTTGCCGAACAGTACGGGCACGATTACAACTTGAATCGGTGCAACGCGTGGCGGCATGAATAGTCCACGGTCGTCTCCATGCGTCATGACCATTGCTCCAATGAGTCGGGTCGTCACTCCCCAAGAGGTACCCCAGGGATACTTCTCGACGTTGTCCTCATCGAGATACTTGATGTCAAAAGCCTTGGCAAAACCCTGCCCGAGGTTGTGAGAAGTGCCGGCCTGCAGGGCCTGACCGTCCGGCATCATTGCTTCCATTGTGTACGTACGCTCCGCACCGGCGAATTTCTCAGATTCTGGCTTCAAGCCGTACAGAACCGGGATTGCCAAATCGTTTCGCATAAAATCAAGGTAAATGTCCAGAATTCTCAGGGCTTCCTCTTCAGCTTCCGCCTCTGTGCGGTGCAGGGTATGACCTTCCTGCCACAGGAATTCGCTGGTGCGCAGGAACAGGCGCGTAGCCTTCTCTGCTCGGAATATGTTGCACCACTGATTGATGAGTACAGGCAGGTCGCGGTAACTCTTTACCCATCGTGCGAACATGGCATTGATTATGGCTTCAGAAGTGGGACGGAGAGCCAGTCGTTCTTCAAGCTTCTCTGCGCCGCGGTGTGTAACCCACCACGCTTCCGGGGCGAACCCTGCCACGTGGCGGGCTTCTTTCTTGAAAAAAGACTCGGGTATCAGGGTGGGGAAATAGGTGTTCTGATGGCCGGTTTCCCTGAATCGCCGGTCCAGTCTGGCCTGCATATTCTCCCACAGGGCGTATCCGTAAGGTCGAATGACCATGCAGCCTCGCACCGGTGCATAGTCAGCAAGCTCAGCCTTCAGAACGACAGCCGTGTACCATTCCGAAAAGCTCTTCTCTTTAGAAGGTATCGCTTTTACCTGAGGTTCTTCCTTCATTGCCGCTAGATAGTATTCAGCTATAGTGCTGAGTCAACGACAGAGAACCTGAAACAGTTCATGAGTCATTTGACAGCTATTTCACTATTCCCAGCCAGTCACCAAGGAGATACTGCAGCCGGCCAATGAATAGGGAGATTCGCGCCATCACTGTGTAGCCGAATGAAGCGCCAAAACCGACCATTATGAAGATGATTCCGATGTAAGCTGCTGGTTTCAGTACTCCCCGGTGTTCGGCCGAAAAGAAGAAGTAGGAGATCGTGCATATCACGCCGATGAGGATGATGACTGCCCATATCCCCTGCCAGAAATGGTGGAAGTTGGCACGGGTTATTATGGTTGCTCTGGCCTGTTGGATTATCTCAGCCTCGACAGCGCGGGGGATTGAGGAGCCACAGGCGTAACCGAGAAGGAAGGCGATGGGGATGCGGACAAGCCACGATATTCTTGGTATGAAGCGCGTAAAGTAGAGGGCACCGACGATTGCTATGCCGATGAGCCATATCTTTGTTCCGAGCGGAGCGGGTCCTCCGACACGATCGAAGAGACTGGGTACAAGTACCCGATGCCAGTAAAAAGTGATGGCATAGCCGTTGGCCACACCGACATAGAGGTGCTCAGCGAAACGGTAGAAAGGATTTTCCCGGTAGAGGAAGGAGAAAATGGCAAGAGTGAGGATGGAGGCAATCCAGACCCAGGGGTCTGGGGAGACGTTCATCTCTTTTTCCTCCTTGTGACGATGAAGGCGATGTTGCCGGCAATAATGAAGAACATTATCGCCATATGGGCAGCAGTCTGTGATGACATCGCTTCGGTTCCTTTGCGTCGCAGCCGCCAGTTCTTGCCGAGTTCGATCATTTTTGTTTCAACCATCTCTTCGTATTCGGCAGCACCACGCATCCCTGCAAGCATGCCGGTAAACTGTCCGGAGTTGAGATAGGGATAGAAGTCTGCTGCTGAGACCGCGGTGATCCCGCAACCCACTTTCACGTCGAACTGAACTTGAGCATAGTTAATCCACGAACGAGGGATAGCCGACGCGGCACAGGTCACCAGAATGCCGACATCCTCATAGTTTCTGAGTTCGCGCGTTATCGGCAGGCTCTCGGTCCGGTTGCCGTAGTAGTCTATGGGGAAAACCTTGGTGATGCGTTCACCCATGCCGAGCATCACTGTGACCAGCGGGGTAGTCCAGCCCCAGAATACATAGTCTTCACCATTAATCACTGAATCATCATGAGATGTGGCGTGGGCATTGAACTCGGCGGAGACCTGAGCCAGTGCGTCGCGCGCCAACCCGAGACCATAAACGTCCATGGTGAGAACTCCGACCTTGTGGCCGGTAGCGAATGCGTGCCTCAGCATGGCGATAACCATTGGCAGCAGCTCGGCTTGGGTGTCAGGAGTGAAATCAACCGAGATAACCAGTGCTTTGTCAACTGGCATGGTATCAATGTAGTTAAAAAGACGCTCTACTGGGGGCGACGGCTTTGGTTTTATGGAGAAGGGAAACAGCAGAGGGCCGATCACGACCAGCGCCAACACTGCGTAGATCCAGCGTCTGTCTATATTCAAGAGCCGTTGCCAGAGGCTCACCTGCTGCCCCCGCCGCCGAGCCAGCCCCGTTCAATACCAAGTATTATCTTCAGGGAGGTTGCGAGTATACCGAGCTCTACTCCAAACAGGATGCCTCTCTTTGACGCCGTGTTAGGAACAGACAGCACCCATTCAGCGAAGGCTGGCAGCCGAGGATGAATAATGCGTCCCAGAGGCACGGCGCCCAGCATCATCACGAATGCGGCGAGGAGGAGCAGCGTTGATTCAAGGTTGCGGGCACGAAATGCACGATATGCGGCGGAAGCCATAAAAAAGGCCAGCATGGAGAACATGGTTGCAGCCAGCGGGCTCATTATGTAACGGTAAACGTTGTCAATGTGAAATGAGAAGGAACCCACCTTCGTGGCGAGTAACCCTGGCTTCGCCGGGTCGATACCGCCAAGCACTCCGATGACGGCAGTGATTGCCAAGGCAATGAGTGTTACCCAGGAAAAGGGCCAGTGCTCAACCCGACGGGTGATTCTGATTATATGGTGTCGGACAATGGAGCCGACTCCGAGCACTAAGCTGAATGCTGTCAATATACGTAGAACATCGTTCCTGAGTATCTCGTCAGGTGTCCTGATCGCCCGATGCGGAATGAAGGCAGCTATAGCGCCGAAGAGACCTACCACTAGTACAAGCAGGAGTGGTATACGTCGCTGCATTGGCGTTGCTATAACCAGTTTCTGGCCGGCAGGTTGAATACCAGGCCTAGTATCGTAAAGACCAAGATAACAGCGGCGATGAGCACCTTTGACCAGTCCTGGCCCTTCACTGCGCCAAGTAGCAGAGGTTCACGTGAGATGTAGGCAGAGGCGGCGTATAACTCCTCACCGATCAGAGTGTAGTCGCAGGCAGTGATGAAGAACGGCAGCTGAGCTGTGGCGTCGGTTCCGGCAATTTGGACTGCGCCAGTAGCAGCGCCGGTCTCGGCCAGAATGAGGGATTCAGCCCAGAACATGCCGATGAGGAAGTTTGTAGCTGGTCTTTCGCGTACCATGATGCCGTCTACGGCTGCAGCGTAGGCAAACTGCTGGTTTGCTACGAAGAATACCGAATCGGGGTTGAACTTGTCGGGACATCCCGCGGCGGCGTAGGCTTCCTTTACGACTTCGCGTGCTACGGTGTAGACTACTGGGTCGCTGTTTGGTACAGCTAGTGGAGTGCCGAAGCGGGCTATCTGTTTGGCAACTTCTCCGAGGATGTTGAGCGAAGCGATGGTAGCTACATCAGATATGCCTGACAGCCCGGGAATATACAGTGTGGGGCGCCCCATCTCGGTGGCACGTCCCAGCGCTTCATTGATGGCGTCAAGGCCGCTGATGCGCCGGATGAAAAGATTGCGGTCTCTTCGCGCGGCGCTGATGAAGTATAGCGCAATGCCGCAGAGAAGCAGGGTGCCAATGAGCGCGGGCGCAGTTCCGGCATCAAACCACTGCGGTGAGCAGGAACCAAATTCGGAAGGTGCTGACGATGTCGTTGTGTCTTCGGTTACTGTGATCACTGCGTACCGGTAGGGGAAACCGTCACGGGCGTCGTTATCGACATACCGTCTGGCAAGACGGCCCGCGAAGCCAAGTGTCTCCCACGTAGCTGAATCCTGCTGCTGGCGTATAATTCGGAAACCCAAAATGGCCGGGTCGTCTGTAGATTGCCATTCAACTACTATACTGCCTCCTCCATCGTTTGGCAGGTCGTGGCAGCGTACATTACTGGCAACAGGCACTTGGTGCAGGGAATTGGCTGGAAATCCGGTGGAGTTGATTTCTGATGAAACTGCCAGTGACGGCAGCATTACCATCAGTATCATGTCGGCCGCTACTGGTCTGGTCTTCAGACTTCCCGGCATGTGCTACTCTGAGTATCTGTTCGTTGAGTACCGTTCACACCGGCAGGCATTCTAGCGTTTGGAACAAGTCAGTCAATTGGGGCGGTTAGCTTCAGCAGTTGCGCCAGCGGATGCGGTCGGCTTCCATTCGGGCGAGTTCACGTCTGGTGATACGCGTCGGGTACTTGCCACTAAAGCAGGCGGTGCAGAACTGACGTCCTCCCCCGGCACCCCCAACGGCACTAACGAGGCCTTCGTAGGTTTGGTATACAAGCTCGTCACAGCCGATCTCGCGGCGTATCTCTTCCATAGTGCGCCCCTTGGTGATAAACTCGCCTCGAGTCATCATGTCGATGCCATACACGCATGGAAAGCGCAGGGGAGGTGCAGTTACGGCAAAGAATACCCTGCGAGCTCCGGCTTCTCTGACCATCTGGACGATTTCGCGGGAGGTCGTGCCTCGCACAATTGAATCATCCACAAGCATGATATCGCTGCCGGCAATTTGGGATCTTACAGGGTTGAGTTTCTGCCGGACTGATAGGGCGCGGTTGGCTTGTCGGGGCATCATGAAGGTACGGGCGATGTACCGATTCTTGATAAGACCCTCTCTCAGTTGGATGTTGAGTGTCCGGCTCAGTGATGATGCTGCGGCGCGGGCGGTGTCAGGGATCGGTATTATCGCGTCGGGTCTAATCTGCCGGCGGTTGACTTCCTCTGCTAGACGTTCTCCTAGTCGGAGACGGGCCTGATAGACCTCTATGCCGTCGATTACCGAATCTGGTCGGGCAAAGTAGACGTATTCGAAGATGCATGGGCGGTGTCTTGGTTCACAAATCTGTTTCACATGAACACGTCGGTTGCAGTCGATGAAGACTGCCGAGCCGGGAGCAACGTCGTGCCGCTTTTCGAATCCGAGTCTGTCCAGCGCGACACTTTCCGACACCACGGCAAATTCCCGTCCCCGGTGGCCGATGACGAGTGGCTTTATGCCGTAAGGGTCACGGAAGGCAAGCAGTCCTTGGCCGTGAATCAGAGCTGCCACCGAATAGGCTCCGCGCACCGTGTTGAAAACGCCGGCAACAGAGTCGAATACCGCCGCCGGCGACAGACTGCGTGGTCGCCGTCTGGCTGAGCAGGCGTTGGAGGTCCTTAGCTCGAGTTGCCAAGCGAAGACATTCAGCAGAGCTTCAACGTCTGAAAACGAGGTCAGCTGTCGTAGCGTGTCCCGACTGAGAGACCGTCTCAGGTCGAAGTAGTTCGTAACGTTGCCATTATGAACCATTGCGATTCCGTACGGATGATTCACATAGAAGGGTTGGGCATCTTCGGCTGTACCCGGGCCGATGGTGGGATAGCGGACATGGCCAATGCCAATTTCGCCCGTGAGGCGACTTAGGTTCTTGTCGTTGAAGACGCGGGCTACGGTGCCATTACCTTTCTTGAGATGAAAAGTAACATCGGACGTGAGGATCCCAGCTGAGTCCTGACCACGGTGCTGTAGCGCTATTAGACCTTCGACAAGTTCAGGCCCTGCCGCACGGCGATAGAGAAACAGACCCAGTATACCACACATCTGCAAGATTCTAAGCTGAAGGGATGACAAGTCAAAAGGTCTGTCCGGTGGCAGATTCGGGTCATGATTGTCTGCTTGACAGATTGCTGTCGCCCGATAACATCCCGCGTGAGGTTAGGATGCCCAATAGAATAAACGCCCTATTTGTTCTAGAAGACACACTTATTGCTTATGCGGCCGGTGACGCGGGACTCTTGCTGAAGTCAGAGGACGGCGGTGCTTTGTGGCGCCGGCTCAACTCTGGGGTGGTGCAGAATCTCTATATGGTCTATTTCCCAGGACAGGGTGCAGTGGGGTACGCCTGTGGCGATCAGGGCGTAGTGGTCAAGACCGAAGACGCCGGCAGTAGCTGGTATAGGCTTAGCTGTGGTTTAGCTGTTGATCTGCGCGCAGTGAGATTTCCGATAAGTCCGCAGGTAGGTTTCGTAGCGGGAGACCGGGGAACTATTCTTCGTACTGCAGATGGTGGTGCGACCTGGGAGAAGCTCACTACTGCAACAGAGCACAAAATAATGGATATGAATTTCCCTTCTGATGAGCTCGTAGGGTACGCCGTGGGGGTAAGTGGAACTCTACTTAAGACTACGACAGGAGGTACAAACTGGTTCTCGCTGGCTGGGAACGTTCAAGGCCTGACGAGTGGGGTGAATTTTACCGCGGTTCACTTCCCTGCTGGTGACACCGTTGGTTTTATGACCTCCTCTGATGGAAGGGTTTTTTTTACACCAGCTGCAGGTGAACTGTGGCGACCGCAGAATACTGGCCGTCCTTTACCGCCCCTGTATTCTCTTGATATGCGCCATGATACTATGGCTGGGTTTTGCGTCGGAGGCGCTGGTACTGTGATTCACACCGAGAATGGCGGTGAACAGTGGGAGCTGCTTGATGCCGGAGTGTATTCTGACTTCTTCTCAGTCCGATTCTTTGCTGACGGCGTACGCCGCATAATTGCCGGTGACAGTATGACACTCCTGTTTACGCTCGACGGCGGAAACTCCTGGGCGCCCGCTGAGATTGTCGGGTAGCCTGGGTTCAGCCAGCTGCCACAAGCTGGAGTTGTACCCATAGGTCAGAGCTTGCCTTGACTCTGATTCCGTGGCGCCTAGGATATTAACTTACCAATGCTGGCCACGTGGCTTGCTTTTTTCTCAACGGCTTGTTTGCTTTTCGGTTGCGGCTCGAGGGACTACTTTCCGAACAACGTAGGTAGCGCATGGTCGTTCATGACAGATGACAGCATGCACCGTACCGTTTGGACCTTCTGTGGGTGGGGTTTCACCGCAACCGACACGGTACTGGTACAACTCCTCGCCATGGGGCGTGATACTTTCGGATTTGTTAAGACTAAAGATAGCGTGTTCCTGACAGGTACGGTGGCGGCGCGCACCAAGTTGCGCACTGTCTTCCTGAAGTTGCCCCTCAGGACTGGTGCTTCCTGGGTAGCGGTGCCGGAGCCAGATTCGAGTGTTGCACGACTTGAGTGTTATGAAGACGTGGTGACGCCGGTTGGAAGATTCAGGAAATGTGCCAGAGTGAGTTACCGTGGTCCTGGCAAGGATACGCGTATATGGTTTTGTCCTGGCAAGGGGCCTGTTCAGATTGCCAGCCGCAATCCCTATGGTCAGGATAGCGCGCTCTCTACAAAGATTCTAAGGCTCGTAGAGATGAGAATAACCCGTGAGCGCCCGAGGCAGCCTGTGGGTTCGGAGCGTGAAAGCCTGCTTGTTCAAAGTCGAGAGCGTCATGTTATCCGGGGAATGCGGGTTATGCAAAGGGTAATGGAGTCGTACGGTCAGGATCATGGCGGCAACTTTCCTCCGCCCGGAATGTCTTGGCGTACAGGGGATACAACCGGAATCGCAGTACTTTTGCCAGAAGGGAATCCGGGCAGGATGCTGGGCATTCCAACCGGTGCCAAGTCCGCTGGTCGTTTTCCTTGGAATCCTTTTACTGGCGAGGATTATGAGTATGGTAGAGATCTTTTCTACTTTCCCGATACCCTCCCTGCCCCCGGACGCAATGCTATTACGTCGGCGGCCGATTCGCTCTGTCCGTTTCGCACAATGCGTCCACCGAAGGGGATTCCGGGCACGATAATGATCCTTGGCTATACGCCCCCGGATGCAGTCGACAACCAGCCTTCTGAGTATGCGATAATCGGTTTTGGCCGGGCTGACAGAGAGCCGATTCTGGACACCAGGTTACAGGAACGGGATTCGTCTTCGGCTACCGGGTACCACTACTTCGTTATTCACAACCCATAGGTTGGAAGGGATCGGCTGCGGTACTTGGTCTCGGCTAGTGTTTTCGGCCGCTAACTGACACGGCCAGAGTTTAGTCAGCGTTTCTGATGCAGTAGGGTAACAGCCATCCGGAGTAATCGTAAGGAGCTTCTTTGCTCAAGAGAGTGCTTCTTGTCATCAGGTCGAATATAGCGAATCTGAATCCGGGCCAGTACTGGGCGTTCCAAGTTCCTTGGAAGACGCCATTGCCCATATCCTCGAACGGTAGGCGAGTGAAAAGGAGTCCCCAGAATGCGTGCAACCAAGCGAAACCCTCTACGGCGTTGGTATACAGCGTGATAGTCAACTGCTCGCCGGGAGTGAAGGTGATCAGACTGTCAATGCGGTAGTATGAGTTGAGTGGGTCGATTATCAATATGTCGCGTAGTGAGCTGCGGATGCGCAGCGAGTCGATACGAACCGTATTGATAGTGTCAGAGCGACCAATTGCCAGTGAGATGCTGCGTAAGCGCCAGCCGCGGTTGATTTCGGACACTTGACCTGCGCGCCAAAAGGTTGCGTTCAGTCGCACCAGTTCCTGTAATTGCTTGACCCATTTTTCGGCGGTAGTATCGCTTGTCCTGACCCAGTGAACGAGCTGCCCGTAGTTGTGTTGGGTCCAACCAACCCAGGCAGAGTCACCTACTATCTGTATATCGAGACTTGGTGAGCTGTCGTGGGTCTGAGGACCCCGCCACCACAGCCCGATCGTCGTGTCGTCCCGCAGCCATCCGCCGTCGGTCGTGTCCTGTCCTCCGGAGCTCGAGCAGCTGAAATGAGTTGTGTCGTTGGCTATCAGTGCACGTATTGCCGCCTTGTCCTTTTCAGCTTGGTTTGGTTTCATGCAGGAGCTAACGAACGCGAGTCCGAGCACGAATAACATTGCTAGATGCCTAGGCACGAGTTCCTCCTTTCCTTCTTGACTGATGCAAAATATTAAGGAAGACCTGACTGCTGTCAAACCATTTCTGAGTGGAAGGATCCCAAGGCAACCAGTCGGCTGCTTGCAGACGTCCGAGATGAACGCAGGGTCATCATGAGCTGGCTGGGTGTCTTAAGAGCACCTAGTTTGGATCAACTCTGGATAGCCGGTTTGCTGATGAGAACCGTTGCATTGTAGGTACTAGTAGATACCCGCTGTTGTCTGAAGAGGGATGACTGTCCTCGGTACAGCTCTATGGTTCCAAGCGAAGTTTCTCTAGCGGACTATGCCGCCTCTTGCCTACGTTCTTGGTCGGGTTTGGCAGTTAGCCTAAATGCTGCTGTGGCTCCAACCTTCAGACCTACTAGCTGTTAGGCTGAGTTGGAACGTTCTGCTTTAAAGGTATTGAGCCGGCAGGGCGTTAGGGTTTCTCAGGGGCATTGTCTGTCCGCATATGGCATTTGCCAGTGAGCAGTCTAGATTCAATATCGCAGGCTATAGGCGGACTTCCCGGAGAGTGAGGGTGGTATATCCAATCTGAACAGTGTGACGAGACATGTTGACAGAACGTCTGCAAATTGCTACGCTCAACACGCTTGTGGGCGATTAGCTCAGCTGGTTAGAGCGCTGGTCTCACATACCAGAGGTCACAAGTTCGACTCTTGTATCGCCCATCGGTCTAGGGCCGCTACTGACTCTCTTCCCTCGTCGGGACGATAGTTCGCGATCCGGACCAGCGATACCCCATCTGACGGCGATAACGTCGGCGCTGGAGATTGCTCAAGCCTAGCTTGTCACAAGCTTGCTCAAAGGTCATTCCCTGTTCGATCAGACGGCGTATTGCCTCCTGACGGCGCAGGCGTTGGATCCTACCGGCAGGTGCAATCTCGGAGCGAATCTTGCGTATAACTTCGCGGACATGATATTCGCTGATACCGTAACGGCTGGCTATGGCGGCAAGTGACTCGCCTTCGTCGTGTAGCTTTGCCATGGCTTCGGCGGTATTTTTCGATACTGTGGAATGCCAAGCTCTGACGCGGCGGCTGGGCTTGAACTTGAGGCGTGGCATAAGCTGACGGATTCTTTCCCTAGAAACCCCGACAGCACGAGCAAGTTCAGCCTGAGTCATGCTTGTTACCTTGCGTCCGAGCTTTTCTATCTTCTGAATAGCAGTTAGTGTCATGGCAGTGTCTTAACTCCTCTTGTTTTTCGCGACCTCCGGTTAGTTCTGCTGACTCCTGCCGCCATCGCCGGGCTCAGCCTTGGAGTAGCAGCTTGACCACTGTCGGTTGGCGTCCTTGCGATCTCAGAACAACAAAGTACGTCCCTGTGGGCAAGTTGATGGAGCGGCCGTTTTCCAACCGGCCGGGAACCGTGGTCCTTAGGTTCATTTCGTGCTGACCGGGTTCCAGCCGACCGTGGTACAATACAGCTAATTGAGTGCCAGTTAGGTCGTAAACGGCGACAGTAGCTTTGATGGCAGAAGGT
>JBDRUL010000009.1:0-12914 GCA_039801305.1 Caldifarciminota bacterium
ACTGCCGCAGAATGTTTCTGTTGGCAACTATGAATTTTCCTTCGGCGTGCGCGACAGGCAGTTCGATGATTTCAGGTAGGTCCTGTGTGAATACGCAGACCGATGGTTCAGTCCTAAGTCTCACCCATCGGTCTTCATATCGGCCTGAGTCGTTTGAGTCAAGGGTAACGGATTGGCGTTCGAAAGGACGCTCCAGCGCGGGAAGCAGTCCGGACTTGACCAGCACTTGAAAGCCGTTGCAGATGCCTATTATGAGGCCGCCGTTTCTGAGGAAACTTGTGATTTCATCAGTCAGGTTGTACCGGAGTTCGTTGGCCAAGATGCGTCCGGAAGCGATATAGTCACCATAAGAGAAACCGCCCGGTATAGCCAGAATATGGAACGTGGAAATGGTTCGCTGTTTGGCTTTCAGTTGATTAATGTGGATTGTCTCTGTCTGAGCTCCCACGTATCTGAAGGCGTAAGCAGTCTCTTGGTCGCAGTTTGTGCCGGCGGCAAAAAGTACGCAGACCTTCACCATCGGCATTCGGTCGAGGTAACAATAGGGATGAGCAGGAGATTCCTCACGCGTTTTGAGTTCTTGATTCTCTTTGGTGCGCGGTGGTGAGTCAGACCGTCACGCATAGGCGCCGATGCGACCAAAACGCTCGACCCGCTCTTGAACAAGCTGGCTGGGAGTCTTTTCCGCCAGCATTGCAAAGTTCGACATCACTGCCTGTTTGAGCAACCGTGCAGCCTCATCCCAGTCCTGGTGTGCAGAGCCGGCGGGTTCGGGCACTATTTCGTCAATTACCCCCAGGGCAAGTTGGTCTCTGGCAGTCAGTTTGAGGGCCTCTGCCGCCTTTTCACCTTTCGACCCGTCGCGCCAGATTATGGCCGCGCATCCTTCTGGCGGGATAACAGAATAGACCGCAAATTCCTGCATAAGGATACGGTTTCCGACCGCCAAAGCTAGAGCTCCTCCAGATCCGCCTTCGCCAGTAACTACGCAGACAACTGGAACCGGGAGCATTGCCATTTCGCGTAGATTGCGGGCGATGGCTTCTGCTTGTCCGCGTTCCTCGGCTCCAACACCCGGGTAAGCGGCTGGAGTGTCGACGAGAGTCAGTATTGGGACCTGATATCGAGCAGCCAGCTCCATGACGCGGAGCGCCTTTCGGTATCCTTCGGGATGAGCCATTCCGAAGTTTCTTCTGAGCTTCTCCTTTGTGTCTCGACCCTTCTGTTGGCCAATAATGGCAACGGCCATGTCGTCGATCTTTCCGAGTCCAGCGACGATGGCGGGGTCGTCCGCGAAGACCCGATCACCATGAAGCTCTACGAAGTCGGTGGCAATCCGCTCAATGTAGTCAAGGGCGTATGGTCGACGCGGGTGGCGGGCGAGAAGGACACGTTGCCAGGGAGTTAGTTCGGCATACAGCGTCTCACGCAGTTTGCGAATACGCTCCTGAAGACGCTGGATCTCTTCCTGAACGCCGAGGGCGGTTACCTCATCGAGTCTTTCCTGAAGCTCGGCCAGTGGTTGTTCGAAGTCAAGCCATCCTTCAGGCATGGTCTGCAGATCGAGACATTAGAGTGTCAGACTGAGGGAAATACGGTGAGCAGATCCCAGGTCGTAGCGATGCATCGTCCACGAATAGTCGAGTGCAAGATAGTCATGGGCGAGTCCCAGTCCGCAGCTTAATTGTCCTATTTGCTTGCCTAGTTCATAGCCTGCCCGAAGGCGGAGATGTCGCACGGGAGCAAGTTCGAAGCCAGCGTTAGTTCGTGTCTGACGGCCATAGATGAAGTAGGAGAAATCGACGGTTGCTGTGAGATTGCATTGTCCAATAGCAGTCTTTAGGGCTGTTCCGAGACGTGTCCGGGTAGGCAGCCAGATACGATCGCGTGTGTAGGCAAGTGTCTGCCCGAAATCGGTCAGCGAAGCACCAATTGAGACGATGCGGGTGTAAAGACGGACACCAATGTCAAGCCCGGATCCGTCGGCCTCATAGGACATGACTTTAGAATAGAAGTAGCGTAGATTGACGCCCAGCACACCCCTTAGTCTATAACTGGTATCCCCGAGTTCGTAGCCAGCGTTGAAATATGCGCTCAGCTCAACTGGTTGGAAGGTTCCCAGCGGCTCTGCAGTAGGCGTCCCTTCACGATACTCGAATACTCCGGGGGTGAAGCTGCGAATGCCTGCGCCTAAGGCCGTCTTTCCGAATCGCCGAGTAAGAAATAAGGATTGTTGCGTGCAGCCTTGGAGCCAAGCGGTGTGGGTCGCGGTGACAGCAAAGAGTGAGCCTCCGGCGGTCGCTGCCGGATTCCAGGCCATTGCTTGAGGACCTGAGGCTGATGCGCACCCGGTCGCGCCCATACCAATTTCACGCGCTCCCGGCATTATCTTCAGGGAAGAGAATCCTTGCGTACCGGCCAGGAGGGGCAGGGAGATAACTGTTAGCAAAAGACAGGTCGGCCTGTTCATCAACGTGAGGTCAGTTTTCGATTATTTCGATGTTGGCGCGCGGAAGCGACACGCGCGTTCCGTCTTCAAGCTCGACCTCGAGAATTCGGACCCTTGCTTCCGTTTCTATCTCGGCCAGCTCGACCGGCAGTGCTACTACTCTCCCTATACGGCCGAAGTTCGGCTGACGGATGATACGCACGGGCATACCTATCGAAAGCCCGCTTTCGGCTCCCCGAGTCGCGGCTTCGGGCTTCTCGTTTAATTGCGGGACTATTACCTCTGGACGGATCACGCCGGCCCTTATCTGCGTTGCACCATTTACTGAAGCTATCCTGCCTTCAAGTGAGCAGAGAAGTTCGAATGTCCGCTTGGCGATTCTCATTTCGCCGAAACCCTCAGTCACGATCACCGTGAGCCCTGTGTTTTCAGAACCAGTTATTGCAACACCAATATCATATCCAAGGAAACGGCGGAGGGTCGAGTCCTCAATTCCTCCACCAATGATCGCCCGAGCTTTCATACTAAGCGCTTTCTCGATTGCCTCGTATGTAACCAGAGAGCCGGCAATAAGAACTTTGCCAACGCACGTGTCGTCTATCTTGTCAGCGGAAACGATCTCTGCTGAGTCGTTTGCGATCCTTCTGAGAGCTCCCCGGACCTCGCCGCCAACACCGAAGATACCTTGGATGAGGCTCGCGGAGGTCTCCACAACTACACCTTCCCTTGGTATTATCTCTACGACCTCACCGTCGATGTAGGCGTCTACTTGAACAGGTTGGGCAGGCTCACGCAAAATGACTTGACCGGTCACGCTCGATACGTTCTCGATTGAGCCAGAAACTGGCGATTTCACGACAGTTTTGAAGAGACCTAGCAAACCTTTGGAAAGGGCAATGACTTCATCCTTTTCGACGTGGTCCCCGACCTTCTTGAGCATTAGTTGCGGTACGTCCTCGGGCGGTACCCCGAGGATTCCCGCGACGTTGACCGTCTGGACGCCCCCGGGAAGCGCGGTTCGGGCGACAATGTCGTCGCCTCGTACCTTTTGCCCGAGACCGACCAGTATGTCGCCAGGAAGAGGTAGACGGCGGCTCCGGCGGACCACAGCGTGTTCTGAGACCTTCAGACCAGGGGTATATGCGTGGGCCAATTCGGCTAGAGGATAGCACACGAACCTATGGAGTCAAGATAGAACGAACGGAGTTGATAGCAACCGCATGAAACTCGAGGATCAGCGGTCTATGCCAAAGTGGGTAGATGGCTGAGTGAGCAACTCCGCGATGGAGTGAAGGGCTCCATATGGACGGAGGATGTTCTTGATCTCCGCCAGTGCCTGCTTCATTTTCCCTGCAGTTCTGTCTGTTCCTGAGTTCGGTTTGAGCAGGTCGATGATATGGTCGATTATCGCCTGCGGGGAAGGGTTGAGAAATTCGGGTACGATCTGCCGACCGGCAAGAATATTGGGAAGCGCGAAGTATCTTGTTTGTATCAGGAAGCGTGCCATCAGGTTGTCCAGCGGATGGAGGTGATAGGTTATTACCATAGGCAGACCGAGTATCGCGGCCTCCAGTGTGGCAGTCCCCGAACAGATGACTGCACAATCCGCATGGGTCATGGTGTCATAGCGGCGTTCCCACGTCCAGATAATATCATTCCCTGATGCTGTCAGCTTCGTGCTCACTGGCTGATTGGTTAGTGCAGGTGGGGGCAGCATCATCACACCACGCGGGGGAACGCATCCTAGTTTCCGTTTACCTATCTTGCAGAGGCAGTTATAGACTTTTTCGAACAAAGGAATGTGGAAGGCGAGTTCTGCTCGCCGCGAACCAGGCATGAAGACGATGTAGTGATCTGTCTGACGGAGGCCCAACCGCGCCAGCGTCTGCTCCCGGGACTCAGTGGTACTTACGATGTCGAGCAGGGGATTGCCTAGGTAGCGGGCATTGATTCCTGCGCGGCGAAGGAGGGATTCCTCAAAGGGAAGGAAACAGATGACCAGTGAGGCAGCTTGGTTGAGCCCTCTCAAACGGTTCTTGCCCCAGGCCCAGAACTGAGGCGCGCCCAAGTACACCGTGCAAATTCCTCGTCGTCGGCATAACCTACCAATGTGGGTGTGGAATCCATGCATTCCTATTAAGATAACCTTGTCGGGCTGCATGGATTGTATCTCTTGCTTTGCTTGCAGGAGCAGTCTGGCAGCCCCGGCCGATTTACTGATGGCCTGAGTGAAACCGAATACAGGACCCAGCTTTTGTGTAGATGGCAGGTAGTGCACTGTAGCATACATGGACAGGATTCGCCGAAGAGGCTCGGCTATGAGGTACCCTGATGGCTCAGCCGTGGAGATAACTATGACCATTTACCCGTGTTGTCAAGAGTCGTGGTTTCGTGCCTCCGATAGACATTATTAGTCGGGACGACAATCTGTCCAGCTTGTCTTTCTTGACAGTGTCTTGTGCAGGAAGTATTCTACGCTAGGCTGATGGGTCTTTACTACGCCACCGCATCCTTCGAGGAGGCTGACATCGTGTTCTGGGGCGTCCCTCTGGATCGAACCAGCTCCTTCGTCCCCGGTTGTCGCTTTGGACCGACTTTTGTACGGATAGGGGCAGACAATATTGAATCCTACAGTCCTTACCAACGTCGCGACGTGTCCTCGGTGCGTGTGCACGATGCGGGTGACATTGAGCTGAGCTATGCCTCACCGAATGTGCCTCTTGATACTATTTCCCAAAGGGCGAGAGTGATCTTGACGGCGGGGAAGAAGTTCATTGCTCTTGGCGGAGAGCACACGATAACCTGTGCTACCCTGGCGGCAGTTGTTGAGAAGTTTCCAGATCTCTGCGTAATCCAGTTTGATGCTCATTCTGACCTGAGAGAAGAGTTTTTGGGAGAGAAGGTCTGTCATGCTACGGCGATGAGACGGGTTTTGGATTCGGTTCCACGGAATCGTCTTTTTCAAGTTGGAATAAGATCGTTTTCCGCTCCTATGGAGATGACTGTGGAAGGGGTTTACCCGTTTAAGGTTGAGGAAGCCATTCCTGAAGTGCGGGTTAAGGTACGGAACCGTCCCGTATACATCACTGTTGATGTCGACGTACTTGACCCGGGGGTAATGCCTGATGTTCAAACGCCAGAGCCTGGGGGATGTAGCTATCGCGAATTGGTTCATGCTCTTTCCGGCCTCTCGGGTATTAACGTTGTTGCTGCTGATGTGGTGGAGTTCTGCCCTCGTGGTGGCCAGCCATTTCCTGGCGCAGCGACTGTAGCGAGCCTGGTGCGCGAGATTGTTCTGCTGCTAAAACCTGAAGAGTATGCGTAAGAAGGAGGTAAACCTTAGATGTGCTGTCGTGCCTGCTCAAGTTACGAAATCTGCCGTGCGAAGGGAAAGCTAATGCGAGACGATTGTTGTCCCGAGTGCCGGTACTTCGATTCTTGTATGGAAGAGGCTGAGAGCGACGACCATCGCCGGAATACTGCTCACCGCGCGTCCCGCTGATCAGTAATGGTAATTCACGCGTGGGATTTTACTGATTAACCAGCGCGATTTTCCCGACAATCGAACCTTGGGGCGTGAGCGCGACGAAAGGGTAAACCCCGCTGGCAAGGTGGCTGGGTTTCCATACCGCCCGACCTAATCTGGGGTCTGGAACTAGTTCCGCTAGCAATTGACCGGTTAGCGTGTAAATCATCACCCTCGAGGAGGAAGGTAGGTTGCCTATGGCGACGCGGTCATGGATGCCGATGATGCAGGGATTCGGGAATACGTTGATATCGGCCAGAGTGGTGTCTTCTTTCGGGAGTTGATTGAATACAGACAATCCCCTTCTGGTACTCACGACTACCGCATCTGTTCTACTGTTCATGCTCAAGCCGGTGTAGAAACCCGATATGTCTTGAATGTTGGGTATTATCCGGCTGTTCTGGCGGGAGAAACTCTCCCATTTGCCCGAGACAAGGTCGAGCACAGACAGCCCACGTTCTGAGAGGAGCCACACCCTGTTCGCAGCATCAACTCTCACGCGAAACAGGTTGTTTGAGAGAAGCCCGCTCCCGGTGTTTTCGACCGTGTAAGTTCTAAATGAACTCCCATCCCATACAGCAGCGCCTTGTTGTGTCGCAACCCAGACGTTGTCGTCGCGATCGACTGCGACTGAGCGGACGTCCGTAGATAGTAAACCCGATACGTGCAGTTTGTGGACGTCGTCGCTGGGGTCGTGAAGCGTGTTCCCATAGTCGATCATCTCCAAACCCACAGTCAGTCCCAGCCAGGCCCTACCTTTAGAGTCAAAGGCGAATTCGTAGTTACCACCAGGAGGTGGGACAAGTTCGGGAATTGTGAACAACATCTGTCTTCCGAGGGAGTCTACCGCTACGACCGTCCCTGCTTTATTGAAAACCCACTTTGTGTCGTCAGGACCAAGGCCAAATGCGTGAATTATGTTCCAATCCGAGGAGACGCCCCACTGAAAACGTTCCCAATTGCCGGTGGCGGGATCATAAGCACTCAAGCCACCCTCGCTGGCGAAGTGGGCAAACCATATCCTACCTTTAGAGTCAGTACGCGCCATTACTGCGTTAGGTAGCGGAGAAACAATGGTTGATACGAGGTTGCCGGATATATGGGTAATCAGATTAGAGTAGTGACAGCAAAATATGTCACCAGTCCCGCTAATCTCACAGTCGTTAACGTCAAAAATTGCGAGCGGACCTAGGCGGTGAACCTGCCAAGCCTGACCTGAACGGAGGTAGTGTAAGCCGGAGCCCATCCACTCAAATCCGCCTGTTCCGAGCCAGATTCCATCGAGCGCAAGAACAGAACGCGAGTCAGATTCGCGAATCACAGTAATCTGGTTACTATCTGACGTGTCGACTAGAAAAAGACCTCTGGAAGTGGCCAGGAGGATGTCCGAGTCGTGAACGGCGATGTCAAACACCTCTTTTACATCCGGGAACCGGACTAACGTCCGAAAACCAGTACTTTCGCTGATACATATTCCTCGTTCTGTGGCGACGAGAAGCTTATTGCCGAGCTGCGCCATCGCTCTAACGGAGTCGCCAAGTGGCCTCGGATACGGATTCCAGTGGTTGAACGTGGTGTCTGTATGAGTCACCCCGCGGTTAGTTCCGATCCAGTAGCCCTGCTGACAGAACAAAGACAGTATTCGGTCGCTGAGTAGGCCTGGTGTTAAAGCAGCAGAGTAGTGTTTGACCAGATCGTCTTCGAAGTCTAGATAGGTACCGCGCGTGTCAACACAATAGAGACCTTGATCGCTGCCAACAAGAAGCTTCCGTCCGTCAAAGAGTAGGGTACGGATTCGCAGCGGCATGTCGGCTGGACGGTAAAGATATGCTCTCGCGCTTTCGCAGTGTGGTACAACTGCCAAACCGCCGCCGTCGGTGCCTACCCATAAATTGCGGTTTGGATCGCAGGTTACGCAGAGGCAACGGTTCACCGGTAGTCCTTCAGAGTTCGTGATCGGTCCGATTTGACGGATGTCGCTGTGACCAACTATGATCACAGCAATTCCGCCGGTAGTAGCCAAAGCAATGACGGAGTCGTAGCCAGTGATATCATTGACAAAATCGGCGTGGGTGTATGAACGCCATGTTCCTTCGATATTCGTAATGAGGAGGAGCAGCAGTGTGGTGGTTGTCATCTCTGCCTCGGTTAGTTTCGATTATGCATACTACAGCCGTCGAGAGTTAAGGTCAACTTCGTTAAACCGAACCGCTACCAGTTACGACTATCCAGCCGGTTCGCAGTAGTATCGAGAGATCCATCCATAGTGACCAGTTCCTGATGTAGTATTCGTCAAGAATGACGCGTTCGCGAAAAGGTAGTTCAGAACGACCGGAAACCTGCCAAAGTCCAGTTATGCCGGGACGAACGCGTGTTATTGTCTCAAGCGCGGTACCGATCTGCTCGGTTTCACTTGGCATGTACGGTCGCGGTCCCACAAGAGCCATATCACCGCGAAGTACATTCCATAGTTGGGGAAGCTCATCCAGACCAAAGCGGCGTAAAACACGTCCCAACTTGGTTGCGCGTGGATCGTTGGCTATTTTTGCATACTTGCTGTATTCGGCTCTCAGGGTGGGATTCTCCGCAAGGAGACGGATGAGTTCTGCTTCAGCCTGAGCATGCATGGTTCTGAACTTGTAGCATCGAAAGTATCGGCATTGTCTGCCGATTCGTGTCTGGGCGAAGAGAATTGGTCCCGGAGAAGAAAGTTTGGTAAGTACAGCTAGTAGCAGAAATAGTGGTACAAGTACAACGCACAATAGTGAGCAGATTACAAGTTCGACGATTCTCTTGACGCACCGATTAATGGGCCTGAGAAGGTTGTAGCGGTATCTAACGACGAGAGTGCTCCCGATCTGTTCTATATCAACCGCGTGCGTCCGTAGTAGTGCAGCACTCGGGACTAGCATGAGGTCCGAGAAACGCTCTTCGGCATTGAGGATGATGGTAGCCATCTCGTCGGTTGTAAATGAGTCAGCAAGAACAGTTAGAATTGCGTCAGGAGAGGCTCCCTTTGCACTGCTCAACAGTTCTGATACGGGTTCGTTGTTGCCGGTACGCTCCACTAAGGCTTCAACTTCGTACCCCAAGCCAGTGTGGTGGGATAATTCTTGGACAAAGGCGGCGGCGTGAGAATGGTTGCCAATTAGAATCATTCCGCGGGATAGTAGACGTGCCTTGACCAGCAGCCTTCTGACAGCTGCCCGAGTGGTCGGAACAATGGCTAGGGTGAGAACATATGCTAACGCAATTACGAAACGCGACAGCTCCAAGTAGCGCAAGGCGAACACTAGGGCAACTACTGCTGCGCTGGCTGCAGTAATCGCCCGGAAGCATCGGCGGATTTCTTCCCAGTCTACGAGACGCTTGGTGTAGAGACCTTCGTAGGCGAAGGCGGGTAAATAGGCGAGCAGGAGATACCAACGTTGTACCATTGATGCGAAAGGCATTGGAAACGGCAGCCACCCAAGTACTTGAGACAGTATCAGGGTTCTAAAGGCGTATGCAAGGCAATAACTTGCAATTAAGGCAGAAGCATCAGCAACAAGCAGAATGAGTGCAACAACCAGGCTGCGAAACCTTCTTAGCATTTGTGAGTTTTCCAGGAGTACTCGTGCTCATACAATCCGATCATAGCCATGGTCTCGAGGGTGATGTAGTACCACGTCCCCAGTATCCATACGAGGCATCTTTCTATGAGTGATCGGTCCAGCGTCAAGAAAAGTGTCAGCCCTTTGATTCGGTGGTAGTCAGTAAAGCGCCTCACCAGTTGTCTTGAGCCGCCGCAAAAATGAAAAATGCGGGCACGCGGTTCAACAGCGAGGTTCCATCCGCGCTGGCGGAGTCTCCTTGAAAGATCGATGTCCTCTGCGAACATGAAGAAACGTTCGTCAAAGCCGCATACCTGAGCTATCGCTGCAGTTCTTAGAACAAGGAGAGTTCCGAGTAGTGCTTCTGCGTAAATTAGCGAATTGGCGTTTTCGCTGCCCAAGTACTGAAATTTCCTGGCTAAGCTCCAGTGTGGGAATATGCGGACGATAGGGGAGCGGCGGCCAGCAAGGACATACTTTAACCTGGGAAGTCGACGGGCGGAGGGCTGTGGGGTACCGTCCGGGTAGAGTAACTGGGGGGCGACTGCGCCAATTGATGAATTGTTCTCCATAACTTCCAGCAGTTTGCTCAGGGAACCTCGCTCAAAGGTTATGTCCGGATTTGCCACCGCCACGTAGGGGGTGCTAACGTATTTCAGCCCACGGTTTGCTGCCGCTCCGTAGCCGAGATTTCGTGTAAGCCGCAAGAGGCGTACCCTGTGTCGCCGGCAGATTTCCTCGGCGGCCCTTCGTTCGGGTGACCCGTTGTCGACTGCTAGTATTTCGATAGATAGCTCGGGTTCAGCCCATCTTAGACTAGTGATTGCTCTATCCAGAAAAGCATGTGACTGGTAGTCAACGAAGAGTACAGAGATTAGGGGCGTCCCAGTAGGTGCGGTAGCCTCGAGGTTGGGTACATTCTCCATGGTAGTGTCGAGTAGGCTCTAGAGAGGGACAGCGAACTTCCTTACGAGTTCACCGTTGTGGGTCCATACGTTTAGCTCAAAAGGCATACTCCCAGATAAATGGCTGGCGCAACCAAAGCACGGATCGTAAGCCCTGAGGATCATCTCTACCATATTGAGAATGCCTTCGTCCGCTTTGCCTTCCTTGATAAAACGACGGGCTGCTTTGAGCACGGACATATTGATTGCACCCATGTTGTTTGTAGTTGCGACAACCAAATTGACTCTGGTTATGAGGCGGTCGTCGGAGAGCCAGTAGTGGTGAATAAGTGTTCCCCTTGCGGCTTCGACGACTCCAACTCCCTCATTCTTGAAATCGAAATTCAAGTTTCGAACCTCCTGGCTAGTGATCTCAGGATCTGTTATCAGTTCTAACCCACGTTCTGTCGCGTAAAGAAGTTCAATCGCTCTCGCCCAGTGGAAAGCAAGGATTGAATTCACGGGTCTTCCAGTAGGGAAGGCGGAAAAAAATTGTTGGTAGGCGGTGTTGGCGCGCGGTGTCGCCATCCCGTCAGCTGCATTTAACCGACCGAGGGGCCCCACCCGATAAAGGCCCGAGCTACTGCCGTCAGTCAGACCTGCAAAGCCTATCTCGGCTAAATACGGAAACTTGACATTGTTCCAGCCGACGATACGTTCACGGATGTGCGTTGAATACTCAGATGGCGCAAACCGCAGCAGCTCTTTACCGCTCTGGTTAGTAATTCTGACACTGCCATCGTAAAAATTGACTCTGTTATGTTCATCTACAAGGCCCATGTTGTACAGCGGAAGACTAAGTTGGGAATCGTGCAGTAGTTCTGCAAAATCGCCGCTAGAGAGTATTCGTGCGAATAGTTCGAGGCTTAACTCAGCGAATCTCAGGCAGGAGCGGAGCATTGCTTCAATTTCCATTCGTTCTTCGTGCGTGAGCGCTTTTGTTATCCCACCGGGTATTCCAGAAACCGGATGCGTAGGCTTGCCGCCGAGGATTTCGGTGATCCGCTGGCCGTAGGCCCGATGTTTAATGACCTCCTGAGACACATCGCTTCCAAGTCGTTTGATCACGCCGACTATATTGCGGTCTTCTCGTGGCGCCGTAGGGCCAATCAGCAGGTCCGGTCCTCCTAGGAAGTAGAGATGGAGGATATGATCGTAGATGATGTAGCCGCAGTATATAAGTTCACGCAGCTTCCGTGCTGTGTGCGGTGGTGACACGCCAAATGCCATATCGAGCGCCTTTACAGAAGCGAGGTGGTGCGCAACGGGGCAGACTCCGCAAATACGACTCGTCAGCTGGGGCATGTCTTCGGCCCTCCGGCCGACGCAGAATTGCTCAAACGCACGCAGTTCAGGGACCTGCACGTAGGCGTTCTCCACATTTCCCTGTTCGTCGAGAAAAATGTCAATCTTCGCATGGCCTTCGATTCTAGTAACCGGGTCAATGGTCAAGCGGCGACTCAACGGGGTCTCCGTCCAACGGGTATAGTAGCTGCTGCAAAGGAGTACATATACAGACTACCTACGGGATCCTTGATCTTCTTAACGACAGATCTTAGTTTATCCGCTGAAGCGGGTTGTTCCGCATCACACGCGAGAATAGCGCCTAGCAATGACAAGATTCTGGCTCCTTGGTCCGAGATAGATGGCGTCGGTCCCATGCAACCGGTACAAGGCCAATTGCCTTCAAGACAGCGGTGACCACAGCCTGACCTTGTGACCGGCCCTAGGCAAATGATACCCTGGTCGAGAAAGCACGTCGTTGGGTTTGAAGTGACCTCGTATGTTCGTCGGACCTCGCCTAGTCTTTTCGGCAAATCTGAATTACGTTTGCAGTCATCGCAGAGTGACTTTGTCGGGCAAAGGACGCTGCGCTTGGGAGGCGGAGGATGACTGATCATGCTGGTCAGCGCCCGAGTATAAGTGGCACTGCTGGAGGACAGCCGGGAAGCAAATAATCGACGTCAACAACTTGGTGCAGTGGAAGTACGCGGTCGTAGAATTTGGGCAGAGTCAATTCGCCTTCAGCCACTGTGGTCGTGGTTGCGGGTAGGATTCCCTCTTGGTTATCACTTGTCAAGCACTGCACGTAGACGGTTTTCAGATTCTGTTCTCTGGAAAACAAATTGGCGAGTCCGGGTACGCCGCCATAACAAGCACAGGAACCGAAGGCAACCAGCGTTACAGACTTCCTTCGTAGAAGGTGAGCCAGTTCTTCCTGTTCGGAATTCCGCACCCCGCCGTTGAAGAAACAGACGTCAATAAACTGGTCTGGCATTTGCCGGATGTGCGTGTATTTGGTATCTAATGCTACTGGCCAAAGTAGGATGTCGACTTGGTGAATGAGATCGAGTATATGTTCGTTGATGTCTAAAACGGCTATCTCGCAACCACCGCAGGAA
>JBDRUL010000010.1:0-12536 GCA_039801305.1 Caldifarciminota bacterium
TCGGTGAGGGTGGATGAAGATCAGGAGGAAGCCGCCCGGCGCATCGAGAAGTTCGACCTGATTGCGCTGCCGGTTGTGGACGAACGCGAGGCTCTGGTTGGCATCATTACCCACGACGATGCTCTTGACGTTCTGGTTCAGGAGCAGACCGAGGATATTGAGAAGCTGATGGCGATTACCGGTACCCACGAGGCAACGGGCTATCTGAAGACGCCCTCATGGGTGCACTTCAGGCGAAGGTCAATCTGGGTTGTGGTGCTGGCAGCGCTCGGTCTGGTCTCGGGCTTCATCGTGCAGAGTTTTGAGGGGCTGCTTCTGCAGTTTGCAGTGTTGGCGACATTCATGCCGATGCTGGCTGACACCGGCGGCAACACCGGCAGCCAGTCGGCAACACTCGTTGTGCGGGCACTGGCGCTGCGGGAGATTTCTCCGCGTGATCTGTGGCGGGTAATAGCAAAGGAACTGCAGGTCGCGCTGATGCTCGGACTTCTGCTGGCTGTGCTCGCCTATGGCCGGGTTCTGCTCTTTCACGGCAGTGCCAGCATGACCGGTGGGCATCCGCTATGGCTTGTCGGCGTGGCGGTCGCTGCCGCCCTTGCAATTCAGGTGGTTACTTCCACGCTGATCGGAGCTGTGCTGCCAATGGCTGCGGCGAAACTGAAGTTCGATCCGGCAGTTGTGGCCAGCCCTGCCCTGACCACAGTTGTCGACATCACCGGATTGCTCATCTACTTCCTGACAGTGAAGGCAATCCTGCGCGTCTAGGCAGGAGCAGGTCAGCGGCTATTGGATAAAACTTAGCGAACGGAACTTCGCGACTATGTCAGCCTTCTGCATCAGCCCGACATTACGGTCAAGCTCGTTGCCGGATGCGTCCAGAAATACCAGCGTCGGGATTGCTTCCACATTGAAGCGTTTGGCTAATTCCCGGTTCTGTTCGACATCAATCGAGACGATCTCAATTCGACCGTGATACTCTCTCTCTAGCTCGGCAATTATCGGCGCCTGCTGCCGGCAGGGCGGGCACCAGGTGGCAAAGAAGTCCCAGAGCTTGGGCAGGTTTGTTGAGCCCGGAGTGACCGGCGCTGTTGTCTGGGGTCTGGGTGAGTTTGCCTTGTCTTCGGGTTGAGTCGGCTTCGATCGGGGCGCACAGGCTGCGACCAGCATCGAACTCAGCACAAGGGCGGTGAAGCGCATGGTTCTCCTTTCCTTAGTTTCCAATTCTCGCACAAGCCCTACTGGTGTCAAGCCGTATGCCGGGCTAGAATATCGCTGATGTTTGTGCGGTGAGCAGTAAGGAGCCAGAATGACACTGATATTGGTGAGCATACTGTTCGCGACGGCCGGGACTGATCTTTCAACTGAAGCCCGCAGTAGCGCATTTCTTGTCCCCAGACTGCTGAACTATCAGGGCAGGTTGACCGATTCATCCGGTCTCCCTGTACCTGATTCGGTATATGCTCTTACCTTCAGGCTATACGCACAACCTGTGGGTGGCGTGCCTTTCTGGTTCGAGAATCAGAGCATTGCAGTCTGCAACGGCGTTTTCTCGGTGGAGCTGGGACGGGACAATCCGATTGGTGGTGTCCCGGACAGCGGAGAGGTTTATCTTGGCGTTGCGCTGGCTGGTGAAGAACTCGAACCAAGGTCACGGATTGTCAGTACGCTCTATGCTGTCAGGGCTGACACGGCAAACTACGCGCTGGCTGCCGGCAGTGCAGGTGCCGATAACGCCTGGGTGCGTGGCACTCCTGACAGCGTGCTCTTTACAGTAAAGCAGCTGGGAATTGCCAGAGGCGGAGCCTCAAATGTCATCTGGGGCGGCGGTAGGCATACTCATACCAATCTCGGGAACGCGTGTACTACCGGAATGGCGGGCTTTGACTGCTACTACTGTGCGGTTGGCGGCGGCTTCGGGAACTCCGCCGCCGGCAATTACAGCACCCTTGCCGGTGGGTTGAACAATTCTGCCTCATCTGAGTATGCGACTGTCGGAGGCGGTGGATACAATCATGCCGGCGGTACCTATGCCACTGTTGCCGGCGGTCAGGGCAACGCGGCGACGTCGGGGACAGCTGCAGTCGGTGGCGGGAAGTTCAATCTGGCGAGCGGTATGAACTCCACTATTGCCGGGGGTAAGTACAATACTGCTGCCGGTTACTGCTCGGTGGTGGCAGGTGGAGTTGATAACTCCGCAGTCGACCAGTATGCAGGGGTCTTGGGTGGCTCCGGGAATACCGCGGGTGGAGCGTACTCATCTGTCGCTGGTGGTTTCGGCAATGTTGCTTCCGGGCACTGTGCACTGGTCGCCGGCGGATTCTGCAATGTGGCAAGAGGGCAGGCTAGTGTGGCTGCCGGTACCCTGGCCAGGGCTAATCATTCGGGTTCGTTTGTCTGGAGTGACTCGGCACGAGGCGATGGCGAGTCCACCTACACAACCGGCGCAGACCAGTTCCGTGTCAGGTCGCGGGGTGGAGTCTGGTTCTTCTCCAACAGCGAGATGACGCGGGGTGTCTACCTTGCGCCAGGTGCCAGCGCGTGGAGTGCGATTGGTGCCAGCGCTGGTGACATTCTGGCAGACCGGGTTGAAGAGCTGCTTGCGGCAGTTCAGGCGCTGCGGGAGGAAAACCGGCAGCAGCAGTTGATGATAGAACGGCTCCAGCAGGAACTCAACCGGCGTTGAGCGCGGGGTTGACCTGGCATCGGTCAAGGTTATGCTTCACCTCAGCCAGTGGAGGTGCTATGAGAAGAGTGGCGATTCTTGGTTTATTAGTGATGGTGATAGCATCCGGTCGTACAATTCTGGTGCCAGATTCGGTGGCAACGATTCAGGCAGGATTGAACATTGCCCGTTTTGGTGACACGGTGCTGGTGCGGCCGGGTACCTACAACGAGAATCTGGTCTGGCCGTCCATTGACGGTATCAAGCTGATTTCAGAAGCCGGTCCGGCAGGCACGATCGTTGACGGCGGCGGTTCCGGAACGTGTCTGGTGATGAATACCACGACTCTTACTCGGGCGACCGAGGTGCGCGGTTTCACCTTTCAGAAGGGGGCTGGCGGGATCGTCTGTGCCGGTAGTGCCACGATTGCCGGCAACCGGGTGACGCGGTGTCAGGGAACTGGCATCTACCTTAGCAGCTATTCACCAGGGTTCAGCCCGCTGGTCATCGGTAATGAGATTGACGGTTGTGTCAAGGAAGTGCTGTGGAGCTTCGGTGGTGGGGTGTATGTTGATGCGCCCGCCGGTGCCCGTCCGGAAATCTGCTACAACTATATACACGATGATACTTGTCGTAATGGACCCTGGAACTACGGTGGCGGAATATACTGCGAAGCTGAGGCGCTCATCTACCAGAACACAATTGTACGCAATGTGCTGACTTCAGATACCGGCACCAGCTGCCGGGCATACGGCGCGGGGATCTTCGTGGATATGGAGAGAAAGCCGCTGATATTTGCCAATCTGATCGCCGGCAATCGCTGTGAGACAGATGCGTGGAAGTATGGGGCAGGCATACATCTGTACCTGGGGGCCAAACCGGTAATCATCGGCAATACCATTGCCGGCAACGTCTGTACCGGTCCACACATGTGGTCGAACGGTGGCGGTATCTATTCTGATATGCGCTGCACCAGCTATGTCAAAAACAATATCATTACCGGCAATCAGGCGACGAGCGGCTCAGGTGTCTACAACTATACCACTACCCAGAACGGTCTGGTGATATCGCTCTATAACAACTACTACAACAACACGCTTGTCGGCTGCAGCATGGGGCCTGGTGACATTACCAGTAATCCACTTTTTGTCAGCGGTCCTCGGGGTGGATACTATCTTAGCCAGACTGTGGCTGGTCAGCCTCAGACCAGCCCGTGTGTTGATGCCGGTGATACGCTCGAGCCGGTCGCTGGGCTCAATCTTGATTCTCTGCTGCATAGCTGGACTACACGTACCGATTCGGTCTGTGACATCGGCAGACTGGATATGGGTTATCACTATCCCTGTGGTGTTCCGGTCGGGCTGGCTGAAGATGAGGCTGAAGGCGAAATAGACCAGAGTAGAACACGGCTTGTAGTCGGGCAGCAGCTGTGGCTGGCTGCGGATCAGGCAGCAGAGCCGCTGGAGCTGATAGATGCTGTCGGTCGCAGGGTTATGTGGCTTCAGCCGGGGCTGAACGATATGAGCGGGCTCAGGCCGGGAATCTATTTTGCGTCCGGCAAGAGAAGCTTCCAGATAGTGAAGTTCCGGTAATTCGTGACTGATCGGCAAGGGTTTCCTGCTCGCGGATTGACAGTAGTTGACCGTCTTGTATGATTCGCCCGTCCAACCACAGGACTGAACAGGATTCCGGCAAATTCAGGAGGAGCAATGCCTGAAAGAGTAGCGATTGTGGGTGTCGGCGCCACCCAGTTCCGCAGTCTGACGCCTGACCTGTCGTACAAGGAACTGATGTTTGAGGCGGCAGTCAAGGCGTATGCCGATGCGGGTATCAATCCACGCAAGGATGTTGATACTTTCGTCACCTGCGCCGAGGATTACAACGAAGGTACGTCGATCTTCGATGAATATGTGCCTGACCAGCTGGGTGCTGCCTTGAAGCAGATGCACACGATCAGCGGCGACGGGCTGCATGGAGTAGCGGCGGCCTGGCTGCAGCTGTTGACTGGTCGTTTTGAGGTGGCGGTAGTCGAGGCGCACTCTAAGGCTTCCAACATGCTGACACCGGACGGCATCGCTGCCTGCGCACAGGATCCGGTTACGGTGCGGCCGCTGAAGCTCAATTCCCATTTTATCGCCGGTCTGGAGATGCGCCGGTTCTGCTTGCAGACCGGTACGACCTTTGAGCAGTGTGCCAGCGTGGCAATAAAGAACCGGCAGAATGCTCTGACCAATCCGCTGGCTGGTCGGGCTGCCCGGCTTACGATGAAAGACTTTGCTAGCGCTCTACCGGTTGCCGAGCCGTTGACAGAGCTTGATATTGCCCAGCCGGTTGACGGTGCGGTGGTGGTTGTTCTTGCTACCGAGAGCAGAGCCAGGCAGCTCAGCAGAAAGCCAGTATGGCTGACCGGTATCGGCTGGTGCAACGGCTCGCCCAATCTGGAGACACGGGACTGGACGAGACCTGAGTATGTGGCAACTGCAGCAGGAACTGCCTATCGTACAGCCGGCATCAGCTCGCCGAGAACCGAACTCGACTTTGCCGAGATCGACGACACCTATACCTACAAAGAGATTCAGCATCTTGTTGCACTGGGAATCTGTTCTCAGCAGGAGGCGGGCGTCTGGACAGCCAATGGCGGGACAGCACGTTCTGGTGAGTTTCCGGTGAATCCTTCTGGCGGAGCTCTGGGAATGGGTTATCTGTACGAAGCGAACGGTCTTGCCAAGCTGTACTGTGCTGTGCAGCAGTTGCGGGGTGAAGCCGGCCAGAGTCAACTGGAGCGTGCCCGTACAGCGGTGGTGCAGTCCTGGCGGGGAGTCCCGACCGCCAGTGCGGTTGTGGCGGTTGTAGCCCGATAGGAGGCGAAGATGGGCAATAGAGTTGCGATAGTCGGAGCCGGGATGACCAAGTTCGTGCGCCGGGCGCAGGAGACCGGCAAGGAGCTCTCATTTCAGGCGGTCAAGATGGCACTGCAGTCATGCGGTATGAAGATGAGCCAGATTGACTGTGTTGCGCTCGGCACTGCGCCGGACACATTCGATGGTGTTCATATGAAGGGTGAATACCTGTCGGACGGAGCCGGCTGCTGGGGAAAGCCGTATATGCGTTCATATGTGGGTGGCGGTACCGGCGTCTTTGCGGTAGCGCAGGGCTGGTATCATGTTGCATCTGGCATGTTTGATACCTGTCTGGTGGTCTGCGAAGAGAAGATGTCTAGCTATCAACCTCACCCTCAAGGTGCATTTCTCACTATCTTTGACCATACTACCGAACGTCCGCTGAAGCCCAACCTGCTCTGGATCTTCGCGCTGGAGATGAACCGTTATATGACCACCTATGGCCTCCGCAAGGAGGATATCGCTCGGGTGGCGGTCAAGAACAAGAACAACGCGCTGCTCCATCCTGCTGCCCAGATTGCCAGTGAAGTTACGCTGGACGACATCCTCAAGTCGGAGGTGCTTGCCTGGCCGGTGCAGCGGCTGGATGTGAGCCCGGTTTCTGATGGCGCGGTCGCAGTCGTGCTTGCCAGCGAATCGGTTGCCCGCAGGGTTACTGACAAGCCGGTCTGGATTGAAGGCGTAGGCTGGGCGCTGGATACTGCTTACTGGACGAATCGTGACCTTTGCTATCCCCGCTATGTCGAAGAGGCGGCACGGATGGCTTACCGGATGGCTGGTGTTACCGATCCCAGACATCAGATTCATGTTGCCGAGCCCTATGATCCGTTCGACTACAAGGAGTTGCATCATATGGAGGGTCTGATGCTCTGCGGCCGGGGCGAGGCACCGCAGCTTACAGCTGACGGCGTCACCGCCCGTGACGGCGAGCTGCCGGTTTGTCCTTCTGGTGGCCTGCTCGGCGTCGGCAATCCGATTGCTGCGGCAGGGCTGATGAAGATTGCCGAGCTCTTCTGGCAGCTGCGCGGCGAGGCCGGCAAGCGTCAGATTGCGCGCAAGGCGAAACGGGGCGTTGCTCAGGCATGGGGCGACCTGATGCAGGTCGGCACGGTAGTTGTTCTGGGAGTTTAGGAGAGACCATGGCAAGGAAGACAGGGAAACTGAAGGCTGAACGCAGCATAGAGGCTCCGCCCTACGGAGCTGTCGGGCATGGATTGAGTGACGATCAGTTCCATGGCGGTGCGGTGTGCACTACCACCTGGGTTGCGGATGCCAGATATGCCTGGGACCGGGGAGTGGCGATGGGGCGCTACCTGCAGGGCTTGAAGCAGGGCAGGCTGCTGGGCGTGCGTTGCGACTGCTGTGGCAGGACGATGATTCCGCCGCGAGTATTCTGTGAACAGTGTTTTCGACCGGTGGACGGCTGGGTTGAGCTGAAGGACACGGGTACAGTCAATACCTTCTCGCTCTGCTATGTGACCTGGGATATGAAGCGTCTCACCGATCCGCAGATTCCGGCGGTAATAGAGATTGACGGAGCCTCACCGGGCATGGGAATCATGCATCTGCTGGGCGATGTTGATCCTGAAGACGTCCGCCGGGGTATGAGAGTCAAGGCAGTCTGGAAGCCGGATGAGGAGCGTGAAGGCGCCATCACCGATATCCGGTACTGGAAGCCGCTGTAAGGAGGTAGCGATGCCATTGAAGGACAGACTCAGCCTGACCACCGAGACCGGCAGCTGGATCGGCGAGCTGCCGGTCAGCAGCCGCTACACTGCCGGTGTTGCTGCCGAGAAGTTCTTTGTCGCTTTACGGGACAAGGGGCAGTTTCTGGGTTCACGCTGTGAAGTCTGCGGCGAGAGCTATGTCCCGCCCAAGCAGTACTGCGAGAAGTGCATGACAGAGCTGCCGGAGAGCAGCTGGGTGAAAGTCGGACCTGAAGGCACGGTTGAGTCGTGGACGGTTGTTCATATCGGGCTGGACGGCAAGCGCCTGGCTGAACCGGAACTGGTCGGGCTTATCCGGCTGGATGGTGCCACCACTGCCATAGTCCACCGGCTTGGCGGCGTGAAGCCGTGTGACCTCTGCATCGGTATCAGAGTGAGACCGGTTCTCAAGCCGGAGAAGAAGCGCGAGGGCGCAATAACCGACATTCTGTACTTCCAGCCGGCAGCGAAGAAGAGATAGTTGCCGGCAGACTAGTCGGTCAGGACAAGCTTCTGCAGCAGTTTGCTCTCTGTGCCGGAGAGCTGGACAAAGTAGATACCGGCGGGCAGGGGAAGGTATAGCGACAGGCTTCTGGCTGCGCCAGCCGGAAGCTTCTGAGAGAATACAATTCTTCCCGAATTGTCATAGAGCAGCAGGCTTACCGGGCTGGCAAGTGCGGGCAGCTGGAGCCGGACAGTGCCGGGTGTCGGGTTTGGTTCGACCAGCCGCCAGCCAAGGGGTAGAGTGCCGTCGGACTCGCTCACAGCGGTTATTATTGTGCTGTCAAGGATCCAGTTGTCCGGGTCAAGGGACAGACTGACTATGTTGGCGCTGACGGTGAATGTATCGATGCTGACTGTTGAGTCAGGGTGTATGGTGACGAAGACCGATTCGGTGGTGCAGTTGACGCGAACCGGCACCGGCATATGGAAGACTGAGGGCGTGCCGGTGCGGTTGTTCTGCCGGAGCACGGTGATGAGCTGGAAGGAGTCGCCGAGGGGCACTGCTGTCCAGCTCAGACTGTAGAGCGGGTAGCCTTTGTTATAGATCCATTCGTCAAAGAACCAGCCGAGGTCAAGACCGGTGGTTGTTTCGACCGCTTCCTGCCAGTCTGCGGTTGAGACAGTACCGTAGGCAAAGCGCTCTCGGTAGTTGCGCAGGGCGCGATGGAGGATGCCGGGCTGCTGCCAGAAGGTGTCGCCGGTGACAAACTGGAGCATCCGCATCACCCAGGAGCCCTTGCAGTATATAACACCATAGTTGTAGATGTCGTTCCAGGCCGGGTTGTAGATGGGAAAGTCGCGGGAGCGCGCCTGCGTGAAGTACTGCCGGGCTTTACCCGCAATGTAGTACTGGAAATAGGCGCGACCGCCCAAGTGTCCCATATACTGACATTCTGCCCAGCTGGCAAACCCTTCGTTGAGCCAGACATCGGCATAGCCGACATGGGTTACCAGATCACCCCACCACATATGGGAGAGCTCATGACAGATTGTCGCTTCGGCACCGCCGCCGATGTAGCTGGCATGCAGCATCACCTGTGTCTGGTGCTCCATTCCACCCCAGGGGAAGCCGTAGTAGCCGGGCACATGGCCGAAGCGCTCAAACGGATAGGGTCCGAATCGGAGGGTATCAGCGTAGTAGCGCATCATATCCGGTACCATCCTGTACCCGTTGCGTGATGGTGCGGAGTCCTCGGGCCACTGGTAGTAGATGAGCGGTACAGTCTCGCCGCCTGGGTTGGTGACTACGGTATCCCAGCGGGAGAAACGGGAGGCAGAGAAGGTCATAAGATAGGTTGCAATCGGATAAGGATGGCGCCACCACCAGCGTCTCTTGCCACCTGGTACGGTAGTGACCGAGTCGAGCATGCCATTGGCGCAGACCTGAAAGGTTTCGGGCAGGACAAAGTTCATCATTATGCCCTGCTCGGCTTTGTCCATCGGGTGGTCCCAGCAGGCGAACCAGTAGTGGTTGTCACGGGGGCAGCCGCAGGTCATTGCGTGGGCATAGCGCACGGTTGGCGGTTTGGCAAAGAAGTAGCCGGCTTGTACTGCGGTTGATTCCTTGCGGAAGAAGATGTCGATATCCAGCGTTTCGTTCAGCGGCAGGGGCGGGTTGAGCAGAATGTTCAGCCGGCCATTGGCAACAGAGAACTGCTGGGCTGAACCGGAGCGCCTGACCGAGTCGCAGACCAGCCGGTCGAAGTCGAGCCTGAGGGTCTCAAGCAGGGTTGAGTTGGCAGAGAAGCGGATGAGCTCGTGGCAGGAGTAGCCGGCATTGGTCATCGGCAGGTCGAAGTCCAGCCGGTAGAAGAGAACATTGTAGTCATGGAGCGAGTCTGCCAGCCATTCCGTAGTCAGACTCCGGCCGCCGGGCTTACCCAGCAGCCAGACGTCGTCGGGCTGGCAATCGGGCAGCCGGGCGAGCGCTGGCGTTAGTACAAGCAGAACTGGCAGAAGGCGTTGCACTGCAGAGCTCATAAGACCTCCTCAGTTCTGTTTTGTCAGGAGTTCGGCAATCTGGATGGCATTGGTCGCTGCGCCCTTGCGCAGATTGTCGGTTATCACAAAGAGAGAGATTTCTTCGGGCTCGGCACCCTGGCGCACCCGGCAGACGTAGACATTGTCGTTGCCTCTTGCGTCTGCCGGCGTGGCAAGCTGGGGACCGATACGGAGGCTGACACCGGGCGCATCCTTGAGAATCTTTTCGGCATCTTTTGGCTTTACCGGCTGGCGGAACCGGCAGGTTACCGCGAGCGAGTGCCCTATTGTCAGCGGTACACGCACGCAGGTGGAAATGATCTTCAGTTCAGGCAGGTTCAGTATCTTTCTGGTCTCGCGGATGGTCTTGTTCTCTTCTTCGGAGAAGCCGTGTGTGTCGAGCTCGCCAATCTGGGGTATGAGGTTGTCGGCAAGCTGATACTTCAGCGGGCTGTCGGTGGTGTCAGGGTGCTGGCGCAGGGCGATGAATTCAGTCTCGTAGAAGAGCTGTTCCAGCGCCTGCCTGCCGGCGCCGGATGCCGACTGATAGGTTGCGATCCAGAGCCGCTCCAAGCCAAACCTGACGTGCAGCGGGTTTACTGCCACAACCAGCGGAATCGTCGTACAGTCGGGGCTGGCGATGATGTTGCGGTGGTTCTTCAGAGCTTCGGCATTCACTTCGGGCACGACCAGCGGGACGTTCTCCTTGAGCCGATAATGGCTGGACTTGTCTATGACCGGACAGAGTTTGGCGACGTCGGGAATGAGCCGGCGGGCAAGGTCGGCTTCAAGGCAGAAGAAGGCGACCTCGCAGCCTTTGAATCCTTCGACCGACACTTCCTGAACGGTGTACTCCTGATCGCGGAAGGTGAGCTGTGTGCCAGCGCTCTTTGCTGAGGCGAAGAGCCTGATATCCTTGATGGGATGGCGACTCGACTCCAAAACCTGGAGCAGGGTTTCGCCCACCAGACCGGTGGCGCCAGCAATGGCTATGCTCTGCACGGGTTGAGATTAGCAGGTAAGGGATTTTGAGTCAAGGCAGATATTTCCTGTTGACAGAATGGCAGGGGATTGTATACTCAAACTGACCCGGTTACATCTGTGCTGTGACTGACCGGCCTGCGAAAAGGCCGTATGCCTCCTTGCGGCGCGCAAGGCGCTGGTCGGCCAGCCAGAGGGTAACGGGCGAAAAGGAGGTAAGATGCTCAAGTTCCGTAACGCGGGAGTCCTACTCCTGCTGATTGCGGCGGTCGCTCTTGCTGCCGGCACCACACCGGTTGCGGAGCAGGATGCGATTACGGTTCCGCAGCTTATAAACTATCAGGGTAAGTTGACCAGTGCCAGCGGCGAGCTGCTGAACGGCAACTATCAGATGACGTTTGTCATCTATGACGGCGGCACTCAGGTCTGGACTGAGACCCAGAACAACGTTCCGGTTACCGATGGTATCTTTAACGTGATTCTGGGTAAGGTGACGCCGATCACGAATCTGCCCGAAGGTGGCAACTGCTCGCTGGAGGTACAGGTCAACACCGAGCCGATTGTGCCCAAGATTCCGCTGGTGAGTGTGCCTTACACTTTCTACTCCCAGAAGTCTGACGATGCGGACAAGCTGGGCGGGACGGCGGCTTCGCAGTATATCAAGAACGGCACGACTGCGGGCGGCGACCTGGACGGTACATATCCCAACCCGACGGTTGACGGCTTGCAGGGCAGGCCGGTGGCCTCTACTGCGCCGAGCGCAGGTCAGGTGCTGGCCTACACCGGTACCCAGTGGGCGCCGCAGACGCTTTCTGCCAGCCTCTGGACCAACTCCGGCTCGGGCTACATCTATCCGAACACGCCGAACAACAACCCCAATGTGCGGGCTTATGGCTCAGGCTACTCCTATGGGCTGTATGCTCAGACCACTACCAACTACGTCTATGGGGTCTACGGCTATAACAGCTACAGCTACTCCTATGGTGTTGCCGGCTATACCGGGGCGAATTACTCATACGCCGTTTACGGATATGCCAACAGTAACTACGCCGCTGGCGTGTACGGTTATGCGCCATCCTACTCCTACTCCTACGGTGTTTGCGGCTATGCCGGGTCAAGCTATTCGGCTGCCGTTGCCGGTTATGGTTATAGCAGCTACACCTACGGTGTATACGGGTATGCTTCGAGCTACACCGGTAACTATGGTGTATATGGCTACGGCTACTACTACGGCGTAAACGGCCTCTGTGGTGGCTACTCTACCTGGGGTACTCTCGGTTCTTACAACAACGGCTATCCGTGCGGCGTATACGGCTATGGCGGCAGCTACTACGGTATATACGGCTACACCGGTAGCTCCTCGTATCCGGCGATCTACGGCTATGGCTACTACTATGGCACTTATGGCTACTCCAGTGCTTATGGTCTGTGGGGTATCCTTGCCTCGTATAACAGTGGCTATCCGTGCGGCGTATACGGCTATGGCGGCAGCTACTACGGTGTGTACGGCTACGGCTCGTCTTCGAGCTCATACTACGGCATCTATGGCTATGGCTACTACAACGCCATGATGGGTTACAACGGCTACTACGGCATCCGCGGCGGACTGGCGCTCTACAGCCCGTCATGCGCGGTCTACGGTTATGCCAGCAGCTACTACGGTTACTACCTGTACTATGTCGGTTCCAGCTATGGTAACTACTCCTACAACACCTCTGGCTACTACTGCCAGGTGAACTACTCGAGTTACAAGATCTACGGTAGTGGTTCTGTCTCGACCTACATCATCGATGCTAACGATAT